>NZ_JAPCZO010000046.1:0-30729 GCF_025941625.1 Rhizobium acaciae | reverse complement strand
GGCTTGACCCCGAGCCCGATCAGATGATGGGCCAGCCGGTTGGCCCGCGCGTTAAGTTCGCCATAGCTCAGGCGCTCGTCCTCATGCACCACCGCCACCGCCTCGGGCGCCTGGCGCACCTGCGCCTCGAACAGCTCGTGGATGCACAGATCCGAGGGGTAAGGCGCCGCCGTCCGGTTCAACTCCTCCAGCAGATAGCGGCGCTCCTCAACCGACAGCAGATCGATCCGGCCGACCGGCTGCCCGGCATCGGCTATCGCACCACGCAACAGATTTTGCAGATGCCGCGTCATGCGGTCGATCTGCTTTGGTGCCAATCGGCTGGCATCAAAGTGCCATCGAAAGCTCCCATCCAGAGCGCAAACCTGAAAAGTCAGCAAATCGCCGCAGAGGGTTGTCCTATCACTTTGGCTCAACGTAAGATCGCCACCGGCAGAACAGCTGTCTTTCGTGATTGTGATGCCAATCGGCCAGGGCTGGTGCGACCATAGCGCCTCCACGCCTCGCAACGACGGGCAGCGTGCGGTAAGATCTCGGGCGAAACTAGCGTGCTCCCTCAGCTGAGCGCATTCGACCGCCACCGTTTTGCGCACGTCTTTAAAACCATGTGCAAGATCAATGGTAACTTCCATCGGCACGACAGAGGCGATCAACACCTCCACCGCTTTAAAGCCAATCTTCGATCTATCCGATGCAGGCGTCCATCCCAGTTGAAGCTCTGTTTCTCCCGTGATGCGGGCGAGATAGATCAGCCAAGCCGTTACCACGTATTCCATGCGATCATGTGGCGACAGTTTAGCCAAAGCACTTGGAATGACCCGCGAACTCGACTGCCATCTGGGCGGCGCTTCAGCCACGGGCGAAGTCGGGAAAGGAAGCTGCAATGTTCTAAGCTGCTCTAGCCGTTGTCGCCAAAAATTTTCTGAAGGCGCCAGCAATTCATGGGTGGCAGTTATGCTCCGCGCCTGTTCCTCGCTCAAGATCGGAAGGCGATCACCTTGATCCAGATTGGAGTGCTTGGCGAGGGCTCGCGCGTCCAGCACCTGCCCATCGCGGCCGCCAAAGCAAACATCGACATCCTCTGTACCCGTCGCCACTCGCCAATGGCTGGAGTGGACTTCAAGCAGGCAACCTGCCGGAACGCCCGAGCGTTGAGGCAGCACCTCCAGGCGCCTGATTGCGACAGCCTCATCACCTACGAGCGCCTTGGGCAGACACAATGGATTGGGATGATACGGGCCAAAGTCTAGGGCACGCGTCGTCGTTGACAGATCTTGCGCGGATCGATCCCATCGCAGATAGCCTGCCGCATCTGGGCGTCGACGTTTCGGAAAATAACTTCTGTTCACCAGCGCCTGCGGATAGTCCGTAAGCTTCCCGCTCTCGAGGCCAGTTAAGAGCTCGCGGAAACTCTCGATCGCGGCTTCACAACATTTGAGGTTCAGGCTCATTGCCGTGTCGGTGGGCGCCACCAGCACTTGGCGCTGAACCACGACGTCACCCGTATTAACACCATCATCGATCCGATGCCACGTGATGGCATATTCGGTCTCTTGCGCCAGCAGCGCCCAAGACGTTGCGTGCGTTCCCGCATATCGTGGCAATGGACCGTCGTGGTAGTTAAATGCACCTCGACGCGCTCGCCTAAACACGTCCGGTGGCAATATGAACGGATTGGCAACGGAGAAAATCCAATCCACTGGCTCCGCCTTCAAAAAAGAGCAGAGCTCTTCAAGACTTTCCATGCTCGGGATATTGGCGCGAGCCGCCCAATCCGCGAATATGGCGTCACTACACAGGGCCGCACCAATGACGTGGCCCGTCGCCATTGCCAGCTGAGCGCAGCGGATTGCGAGCGTACCACTGCCCACAATGATGCCGGAGGAGATTGAACGCCCTGCAGGATTCCTATCCTGATCGCCTGGTTCGCAGCCACGGCCGCGCACCGGAGAAGACCGATATGCCATCTTTATCCCTCCCGCAGTCCACCCACCAAGCTGGGCAATTCCCGCCCAAGCCGCCGCGCCACGTAGCGGCCCAAACCGGTCACACTGGTTCGGATCTGCTCGGGAGTAACCGCGCTGAACGCTAATCGAATCCTGTAATCTTGAGAGTCATCCAACGCGAAGAAGCTCATGGGCATAACGATGACATTGTCATCTCTTGCACACTCGTTCATGCTTTCCGCGCTAAATCTGAAAGGAAGATCGAGGGTTAGGAAGAAGCCGCCGGAGGGGCGATTCCATCGAATCTGATCCGAGAACGGCGAAAACACACAATCCAGCTGACACAACATAAGGTCGCGATTGGCACGATACCAATCCAGCGCCGGCCGTATCCAGCCACGCAAGCTTACCCCCTGTTCGATCAACAGCCCTGCCACGATCGCTTGTGTAATTTGGCTCGTATTGAGGGTAACGAAACTCTTGCGCTGAACCAGATCTTCCCAAAGTACTCGGCAAGCTCCCGCGTCTCCAAATATCGTCTCGGGCAGTATCGCAGCTCCCACGCGGAGAGATGGGGTTAGCGTCTTGGAGAATGTAGACAGGTAGATGACACTTCCTACCTCATCCAAAGCGGCCATCGGAGGGATCGCATCACCTTCATACCGAAATAGCCGATATGGGTTATCCTCCAGAACGATGACCCGATGTCTGGCGCACACTTGAAGTACATCGCGTCGTGCGGCCAAATCGAGAACGCGCCCGGTCGGATTATCAAAATCGGGGATAAGATATACCGCCCGAGCCCTCCGACCATTTCGGCGCAATTGCAGGACTGCGAGCTCGATTGCCTCTGCAACGCAAGGCCCTGAGTTGGGTAAGGCTGCAACGGCGACCCTTTCGGCCTTAGCTGCACCGGTTGCGCCAATGTAGGTGGGGTTGCAGACCAGGAGCACGTCCGAAGGTTCGGGACACAGCGCCGGCAGGCAGACAGCAAGCGCCTCCTGGCAGCCTGATGTGATTAGTACGCGATCAGTCCTCGCGGGAACCGCCTCATCGGATCGAACCTGTTGTGCAACGAGCTCGCTGATAATGCCGGCAGTTCGTCCATACTGCAACAACTGAGAGTGTACTTGCCCACCTCCGTGATCGCCGGCTGAATACCGCTCATACACCACTAGCCCATTCAACAGCGCCTGGGGGTCAAGCCTATCGAAGAACCGATCACTTGGTCTGCCAGAGGCCAGGGAAATCGCCGACGGAAACGAACCCGAGACCTCGTTTAAGAAATTCATTACTGAGGTTGGCGGCATATAATCCATCGTGGACCCTACGCAGAACTACCGGCAAGGTGAGGATCGCACCAGTGTGGGTTCGACAGCAGCATTCCGTTGAAACCAGCGGCACGGGCTAGACCGGTTCCAGAAATAGCCGTCTGATTGGCGAGTGTGATCGTCGAACATTGCTCTTACTCCGATTGTGGAGGGCTGTGCATCTTCCGTGCCAAGCGAGAAAAACGCGTCTAAACAAGACGGTCGCTATAAAACTGCCATGACGAGTGTCTGACATCGAACATCGGGCGGTCCAAATTTAGCCCGGTATACTGGACTCGCCTGCTCGTTTTCCGCAGCTCGCGGTTGCAGGACTCCTTCCGCTGCCGGTGGCTGAGCGACAGTGTCTCCTGCCTTTCCGCCATCAGTAGGTAACGCACCTTCAACACCATGGCGGTGTCTGATGCTTGGAGCTCTCGACCGGAATAAACCGCCAGGCGGCGCTTCGCACATGGCCTCGGCATCCGCCCCGATTTTTGCGCGCACGGGCAGCAAAGGGGCGATCGCATCATCCGACGTTGCTGGTGATCGGTGCCACAGCCGTCATGCCGCTAGCCCGATGCACATTTCGCTTGCGGCCTCTCGTTCGGCGGACCTCGCATGAGTCTAGTGGCATCGATGCTGTGGATTGCAGGTCGGACACATGACTGAATCTGATCGACCGTGACCGCAATACAGTCGTGCATTCCACGGCCGCCTACACGTTGGGGGACTGGGACCGTCCATGTTCACTCAGTATTTCCCGGACTGCTCCAACTGCTCAAAAAGTTCTTGGACGTTGTTGTCGAGAAATCCTTCCTCACCATTCCGATGTACAAGTTCGATGCTCAAGCCGGTGTTAGGGCATCGCGAAGAGAACGCCTGAGTTAGGCCCGGTCCGCTTATTACGGCTGTGTCAAACGACAGCCCTCGCTTCTTGAGGACCTCAATCATCGCCGACACATCGTCCACAGCTAGCGCGACATGGGCCAGACCTACCCCAAAATTCTCGACAAGTTGAGACACCTGCGACTCTGGTTCTGTGCCTTGACAAAGTACAAAGCACATCCCGTCGCGAACCATCTCCGCGCACACCATACCAGTCTTTTTACCCTTTATGTGCAATCGGCGCCTGAGGTTAAAACCCAGAACACCTTGAAACAAATGAATAGCGTCTTCCAGTCTATGAACGGCCAAGGCGATGTGGTCGATCCCACGAAATCGCAGGTTAGTGTGGTCATCCACCTGTGTGGTGTCTTGCGACGCGCTGTCAAATGACGGGTTTACGGGATGACTCATTTCCATCTCCTTCTCTTTAGATAACGCATTTGGACTCTCGACTGGGCATGTATGCTGTAGGTTGGGCGAGAGTAATGATATATGTGTCATCTCTTTCGCCTATCGGCGGGTACCAGCCCGGTTCTAAGCAGGCTCAACTATGATATGGCGGTCACCATCGTCACGAATCTTGCATTCGCGGGTAGCCGAGCGCCTTCCGCGGCTCATGTGGCACCGTTGGATCCTAGAACCGGGCCAAGCGATCATGTTCGCTATGGGGTCGGTGAGCGTTGATCTAGATCAAAGCGACGCGCATCGAGCCTCATTAAAACTCCAGCCGCGGGCTCGCGACGGCAACTTACAATAGCAGGGATTTCCGCTCGAAGAGCTTAGGTGGAGATTATCACGCTTGACCAACCGAGCATCATCGCCGGCATCCGTTGGTAGAACACGCCGACGCGGACATCTTGTTTTCATCCGAACTTGCCGCCCTCGGACGCGCTGTTCCCAAAGTTCGGCGCCAAAGTGGGGAGCATGAGGATTTGTGGGGCGGGATGGAACGGAGTATGTCGTCGTCATTGAATTTTGGCGGAGCCGGCGGGTGTGAAGAGGGCAAAACGGAAGGCAGCAAAGAGCAGCGGAAGACGCCCGCCTCGGAGGATGAGGTTTTCATCCTGCAGTTCCGTATCTGGCTAAAGGACGTGAACCCGATGGTGTGCGTAGGGTTCAGGTAGCCTCGGCGATGACGCTGCGCGAGATTCATGGTGTTCTTCAGGTGGTGATGGGATGGGAAGGCATCCACCTTTATCAGTTCGTCATTCACACGGCGCGGTACGGCTCCTGGGAGACGGGAGCCCGTTCTCCTGCCATTGCGCTTGCCGATCTGAAGCTGCGCAAAGGCAGCCGGTTCCTGTACGAATACGACCTCAATATTCCGTGGGAGCATGAGGTGCGACTGGAGGAGCGTCAACCATTCAAACCAGGCGCTTACTTTCCGGCATGCACGGGAGGGGATGGCACTTGCCCACAGGAAGACTGCGGTGGACCGGAGGCCTGGATGTGGCGGCAGGACAACGCCTTCGGCTACGAGACGATGGACGATCTGGAGACCACGACAGAGTTTCTGCAGGAAGCCGCCGAAACGAAATCCCTTGCCGTGCTGGACGATCCCGATCGCGCCGAGGAGCTGCGCGGCTCGCTGGAGAGACTGAAGGAGCGCGCCAGCTGGCTGGGAGAGCACTTCGAACGCCGGAAAACGAATGAACGCCTGCAACAGAACGAACATCTCAACCTTATGCATCAGCAGATGTGAGGGTTCTGGCGTCTCGATCTTTCGAAAGCAGGTCGACCGCCAGGAGGGCCACGTCATCACCGCGATCGTGCCGAATCCCCGTAAGCAACGCTCGTACGGCCGGATCCGCAACCTGGTCGAATTTCCGGCGCATGAGCACGGCGGTAACCCGTATTCGATATCACTGTCTCCAGCACGGCCGAAGGGCGCATACGGATGTTTTGCAGGCATCGGGTTTTCCACTCCGGCCATTCTGGAAACCTCGATGAGGGAAGACGACATGCGGGCGCGACTGGTATTGCAAATGCTGAATGACGACAGCGAGATCGTTGCGACCGAAACGGGCGCCGATCTGGTGAAGGTGACGAAGTGTGAATCAGCATTGACCGCCGACCCCTGAGCTGACGACCATTAAGTACATGAGGTTGCTTGAAATTTTTAGCATGGATGGGGCCGCTATCGGCGCCGATTGTGACCCCACCCAGTATCTATTTTCTATCTGTAGATCAGAGGCTTACGCTCATGTCGCGAGGGTCAGCCTTCGGCGCCGATTCACACCGGAGTGAACGCCCGCGGAATGCGACTGCTGGAAAAGGCGCTTCGATCGTATCTCGTCAGGCGCGGCGACTGTTAACTTTGATGTTGAAAAGGAGTTCCCGCGGTTGCAGGGCAATCGACTTCTAGTCATGCGCGTGGTTTACTAGAAGCTGTAAATACATCCGGGGAATCAACTTATGAAGTTCGTTAAAATCGCTCTAGCAGCGACTGTATTCGCTTTGTCAGCAACAAGCGCTTTTGCGCACGGTGGCGGGCTCGATGGAAACGGTTGCCATACCAACCACAAGACCGGCGGCTATCACTGCCATTGATCTGCTGACCACTGGAGGAAATCTATCGCATTTGTCTCAGAAAGAAAGGCTGCCCGCGCAGGCGGCCTTTCCTATTTCTGAATCGATGAAAGTTCCGATCGGCAGCGGCCTTGATGATCGTGGGGACACCGATCAATGATTGCCAGCCTAATCATCTGCGCGTCCCTGACCGTCGTCGACGGGGACACTGTAAAATGCGAGGGGCAGAATATGCGGCTACTTGGCGAAGGGATTCCGTTCATCTCTGGCATAGAAGCGCCGTCGCGGTTCTTTCATTCGTATGCAATCTTAAATCGTAGCCAAGCTTACAAAACATCGAATCGCGCGAGCATCTTTTTCAGCTGAACGTTTTGCAGATAAAGCTTTGTCGTCAGCACGCTTCTCAGCTGTTTGATTTCCTCGTCAAGGCTTGCCACTTCATCGAAGAAAGCATCCCCGGAAGAGGACGATTTGATGCTTTGACCTTCATTTGTGGCGACGCCCCCTTGCGCGACCACGTCGGCATTAACTCTCTTTGCCCGTTCGCGACGATTGGTCCGCGGTTTTCTTTGAGACTTCGTATTTGGCCGGCTATACGCTACCAACGCGCCCGCCTCGGCATCCGAACGACGGGCCGCACTCTCTGCCGGCGTTTGAGCCTCTTCAGCATCAACCGCGGGACCTGGCGCCCGCACGAAGTCGGGATCGCCTTCCGGTTTTTTCGATGCCACTGACACCTGAGCAGCGGAGACGCCCTCGTCACGATCAGGCATGCCGGAAGCTGCCGTTGAATCAGACGCAGGTATTGAAGTTTGATCCGCTTTGCTTTCGATCGCCTCGGGATCAATGGCATGCCCAATCGGATTTTCTTGCACCTTCGCCGGTCGTGGCCGCGACGCCAATTGAACAAGGAATTTCCACGGTGTCTTCATAGTGTTCTCACCTTGAGCAACCTGGGCTGCGACCCTGCCGCAGCGATTATATCCTCACACGCCAATTCAACCGTGCCCGCGAGCCGGGCTCGGCAATCTCTCCCCTACTGAAAAAACAGCGGCTGAGGGCGTTCCACGACCCCGTTTGGGTCGCTCGTTAATCAATCCAGCCCGAGACGCTTGCGAAGCTCGGTATTTTCCTGACGCAACTTGTCGGCCAGAAGCTTGCGAAGTCTTTTATTCTCTTCCTCCAACTGGATCAGATCTTCGATCTCATCGAGAACAGGAGCAGATGCTCTTGCCAGTTGTTCAACCGGCTTCGCCGTCTTGGTTCTGCCGGCGCTGTTGAGTGTGCTCCTACCGTCTGGGACCTTTGTTTCGATGGACTTTGGCTTCCTTCCCCGACCGCGTCTGCCAGGTTTTGCGGGATTTGCAGGTGGCAGTACCGCCGCCTCTGATACGGCCGGAGCCGGTTCGCCAACTGCCTTTGACCGCCGTGGCGCACGCTGCTTCTTGGGCTCCGGTGTTTTTGCCGGGACAACCGCCTGCACGGCCTCAGCATGAGGGCCTGTATTCTCTTGAGCCATCGGTCATCTCCTCTGTAGCCAAATCTGTTTTCGACTGAGCGCAAGACGGAGTCAACAGCGGCGCTGCGGGTCATTGAAAGTGTTGCACCCAATGTGAGCGCAGAATTTGAAGGCCGCTGGAAAAGCTGAGAAAGCTCTATGGCAAAGGTGACTTGAACCACAAACCGTTGGATTCGGTCTGTTCGGCAGCACAACACCGATTCATGGAACTCTTTGTTTTCGAAAATACGTCAGGGACGCAGATAAATTCGCATTGCGGCCATCGAACCTGGATCGAAAATTTATAGCCAGGGCCAGATCTCCCCATAGAATTCGATAGGGCATCGCCGGGAATATCCGACATGAGGATACCGCCGCAGACGACCTGCTGACGTTCGAGATCGGCAAAAACGCGGTAACGGCCCTCGGCATGAAGGCCGTCCAGCTCGTTTTTGAAAAACACTTCGAAAACCATCATATCTCCCATTTGCACGCCTAAGCGATACAAGAGGACGTCCTCCGCGTATTTGATCTCGGTCAAGTTCGACGAAAGAGCATCGTCCCGGGTCATGATCCATGGAGAGTCATTGCTTTTGCCCCCAATAAAGAGTCCCGGCGGCAGAACGGATATCAGCAGGCCAGTCGGGAAGTTGACAGATTGCTTGTTCGGTTTTGTCCGGGGTCGGGCACCCGTGCGGCCGGAATGCGAGCGCGATGCCGGCCGGACCGCGATCGAGGAAGGTTACGATTTCTGGCGATGGGTGGGAGATACGAGCAGCCGGTCTCTATAGCCGGCAATCCCGCCCAGGCCTTCCACGAGCACCTTGATCGCCTTGCGCTTCAATTCGGATTCGACCTGACCGTAAACGGTCCCTGCCCGATTGTGACTGACACCTGAACCCTCGGGAAGGTGAGCCCGAGATCCGATCTCAGCCTGGTGCGCACCGCCGTTCTGATCGCCTGATCCTCTCGGGCAATGCGGTCGTCGGTGCCTCGGCAATGACGCGCTGAATATCCCTTCGGCTCACGATGCCGACGAGACGTCCATGTTCGACGATCGGCAGCCGTTTGATACGATGCGCCTGCAGGCTTTCGGCGATATCGGAGACTTCGCTGTCCGGCCGCGCGACGATCAGGCCCGTCGGCCGAAGAATGGCCTCCAAACTGGCGCCTTCTTTCCGGTGAGGACCGCAGTGGTCCCCTGCCCGCGATGATCATGGGGTCGCCTTCGCCTCCTGCCCCTTACCTTCCTGCCACAGACCCTGCTGTTTCAGCCTGTCGGCCACATCCTTCGGCATATAGGTCTCGTCATGCTTGGCAAGCACGGTATCGGCGACAAAGACATTCGTTCCCGGCGTAAACATGCCTTCGGTGACGACACCCTGGCCCTCGCGAAAAAGATCGGGAAGGATGCCGGTATATTTGACCCTCACGGCATAGGCGCTGCCGTCGGTGGCTGCAAATTCCACCGTCGAGCCGGTGCCGCGCACGACGCTACCCTCGCCGACCAGGCCGCTAAGCCGGATGCGGGTTTCCGGCGCCACAGGCGTCTGTGCCAGATCGGCCGGCATGTAGAAATAGGCCACCGACTGGCTGAAGGCGAACATCAAAAAATCACCGCGGCAATGATGAAACTCATCCCGCCCGCGATCACCGCAAGGCTCTTCTGCTTGCGCGTCATCTCCGATCTCCTGCGGCTGTCATGTCAGGCTCCCACCCAGAAATGGTCAGCAGAACGCCCCCATTGCGCCCGAGTTGGTTCGTCTTGATTTCCGTGTCGAGTTCGAGAACTGGTCTCGGAGGCAAGCGATGACGGCCGTCGCTATGGCAGCGAAACAATCCAGATAACCATGACGTCCAGGTGCCTTTTGCCCTGAACATAGTGGAGCGGGCGATCGCCACATTGACGGGGTCAAATTACGGCGCGCTTTGCCGGGTTGTTCCCGACGCGTTAGACTAGCATGCCTTCCGCAACAGATCGACGCTGCCGACCAGTACGGTCCTGCCTCTGACTTCAACCCCTGCAGGTACAAGCGCGGCGAACGCCCGCGAAAGGGCTTCGGGTGCAAGCCCCAGTTTGCCGGCCAGAATTCTCTTCCGGTACGGCAGGCGAAACGTGACATGTGAGGCCGACGCCGGGCATCGGCTCACGAGATAATTTGCCACACGCTGCGTGGCCGTGTGCAGCCGGTCTCCCGCAATGCAATCCATCGCGCCGAGCAGATGCCGGGTCATGATCCGCATGCCGTTGCGATGCATGACGGGATACTGGTCGGCGAGCGTCCGCAAGTCCGAAAGCTCGAACAACGCCACCTCCGCACCGTCGGCGGACCACGCGCTGTAGGCATAGGCGCCGCCGCCAGACAGAAGATACTCGCCGAAGGTGTCGCCCGGCTCGCAAACACAGATATCTGCCTCGCGCCCGCCGGATTCCGATTTCGAAAGCCGGACGAACCCGTTCATCACACGATAGACGAACGCCGCTGGCTGACCTTCGGCGACGATCCGCTCATCCGGCGCGAATGTTTGAAACTGAGCCGCGGCGGCGAGTTCCTCTACCGTCACCTGGTTGACGCCGTCGAATAGGTCAGACCGCAAAAGTATGGGATTTTTCGCAAGCAATCGATCTTCCTTTTAGCCAATATGCGGTTCAAGAATTGCGGTCGGTTTCGTCGTCGACGAGGATTCGCCAGGCGGCGCCTTCAAGGTCGTCGTATTGGCCGCACTTCAGCGACCAGAGGAATGCCAGAAGGCCCATTCCCCCCATCAGCAGCGCGATCGGTATCAGATAGATCAACATGTTCATGCGGTTTTCACCTCCTCGCCGGCTCCCGCCTCGGTCGGTATTGGGGAATGCTCGCCGACACCATTCAACCGCAGCGCGTTCGTCACGACGATGATCGACGACGTTGACATGGCCACCGCTGCTATCAGCGGCGTCGCCAGTCCGGCGATCGCGATCGGGACTGCCAGCATGTTGTAACCGATGGCGAGAACGAAATTTTGCCGGATAAGACTGGCGGATCTTCGCGCAACGGCGATCGCGTCCGGAACGGCATCCAGCCGCTCCTTGAAAAAGACGAGGTCGGCGGCCTGCCTGCCGATGTCGGATGCCGTGGCGGGCGCCATTGAGACATGCGCGGCGGCAAGCGCCGGAGCATCGTTGATCCCGTCGCCGACCATGAGCACGCGGTGGCCCTCGCCGCTCAGTCGCTGGCATTCCTCGACCTTCTGCTTCGGCGCCCGGGCGCCCAGAGCCGTGTGGATACCGAGAGCCCGCGCCGTGCTGTCGACAACGGATTGCCTGTCGCCGGACATCATCAGCGTTTCACGGCCAGCCTCCGTGAGCGCCCGGACAGCCTCGGCGGCGCCCGGGCGCAGCGTGTCGTCAAAGAGGAAACGTGCGAGAACGGCGCCGTTTCTGGACAGGACCACTTCCGAAAACGGATCGCCGCCCGTGCCGAGCGCGAGGCCGCTCCCGGAGGCAAAGACCCGGCCGCCCAGCCGATAGACACCCGTCCCGTTCCTGGCCTCCATTCCCCCGCCGGGGATTTCCGTGACCTCATCGAAGGAGAGTGAGGAAACAAGCTCCAGATCCCGCACCAGAGCCTCAGAAAGAGGATGCCGTGAATGCGCGGCCAATGCGCAGGCGATCGCGGTGTTACCCGCATCGATCGCTTCGGCCTTGACGAGGCGGGGCCGGCCCATCGTCAGCGTGCCGGTCTTGTCGAAGGCCACGATATCGACCTCGGCCAGCCTTTCGAGCGCCGAACCGTCCTTGACCATGATTCCCTTACGGAAAAGCTCACCCGCAGCGACCACCTGGACCACGGGTACGGCGAGGCCCATCGCGCAGGGGCATGTGATGATCAACACCGCCACCGCGACTAGCATGGCCTGTTTCCAGTCACCGCCGACCAAGCCCCAGGCGAGGAAGGAGACCAGCGCCAACAGGTGCACGGCCGGGGAATAAAGTGCTGCGGCGCGATCGGCGACCCGGCGATAGCGAGCCCTGCCGCCCTCGGCGGCTTCCATCAGGCCGATGATTTCCGATAGAAGCGAATCCCTCGCCACTTTCGTCGCGCGCAGGACGAGCGGGCCGGTCAGGTTTATCGCACCCGAATTCACCGCGCTGCCTGAGGCGACGGCGACCGGACTGCTTTCGCCGGTGACGATGGAAAGGTCCACGTCGCTCTCGCCGTTGACGATCATACCGTCGACGGGGATACGTTCGCCCGCCGCGATTGATATGTCATCTCCAACCGCGATCTCCTCCACCGGAACGTAGCGGCGCGATCCGTCCGGCATCATCAACAGAGCCCCGCGCGGGGCCAGTCTGGCAAGGCCGTTGATCGCCGCGCGTGCCCTTTCCCGCATCACGTGATCGAGGGTTCTGCCGATCAGCAGGAAGAACAGCAGGGAAACCGAAGCGTCGAACCACGCATGTTCGCCGTGGTGCACGGTCTCCCACAGGGACACGGCATAGGAGAGCGTCACCGCAAGCGAGATCGGAACGTCCATGTTGGTACGCCCGCGCTTGAGCGCGTTCCAGGCCGACTTGAAGAAGAAGCGTCCCGCATAGACCAGCGCGGGGGCCGCGATCATCGCCGAGATCCAGTGAAACATGTCACGCGTCGCCGCATCGGCGCCCGACCAGACCGAGACCGATAGCAGCATGATGTTGGCAGCTGCAAAACCCGAAACGCCGATCGCCAGCAGTAGCTGGTTCCTGATCCTGTCGTTTTCAGGTGCCGTCGGCGTGAAAAGATGCGCACGGTATCCGGCCGCGTTGATGGCCGCGAGGATTTCGGAAGGATCGGTCGCCTGCTTGTCGATATCCTCCTGGTAGACGCAGCTAACCCTGCGGGCGGTCAGATTGACCCGGGCTTGCCTGACGAAGGGGAGCGCCGACAGTGCCTTTTCGATGTTGGATATGCAGCCGCCGCAGTGGACGTCCGGTACGCTGACGTCGAGCTGGCGCAATCCGGCCCCGAGCGGATGGCTGGCAAGGCGGACTTCATCGGCGCTGGCGGATGTGGCGCTGAGGGCGAGCACGCTTTGCGTATCCATGGAGCAGCAGGTCATTGGCCAAACTCCGCAGTATCGACGCGCTTGGCCTCATGCATGACGACCACGCCGTTCCTTCTCGATACGGCCTCGATGATCCAGTCGCCGCCGGCGATCTCGTGATCGGCTTCGAACTGCCCCTCGCCCGTCTTCCGCAGCTCGAGGCGGAAATCCTCATGATCGCCGACCGGCCGTTTAAAATTCAGCGTGACATCGTCGATGATCGCAGGCGCGCCCTTCCCGTCATGAATATTGTAGCGGATCTCGCGGCCGTTGACGGAGAGAGCGCCCTCGATGCCCGACGCGGCCATCGTCTTCATCGCTGCCGCCTTGCCGTTGAATTCCTGGCTGGCCACATAGGTGTTTTCCACGACCAGGCCGCTCCAGCTGGATGAGGCATAGACGGCCATGGTGATGTTGACGGCGATCACGACCGCGAAAAACGCCGAGATCGTAAGCAGCATGTGCCGGCCGGTAAAACCTTGAGCGGAAGCTTTCATTTCACGTCTCCCGGTGCGTTGAACGCCGCGCGATAGGTCGCCCGGTCAAAATGGCCCGTGTCTTCGATGACGAAGAGGAATTCATTGGCCCCAGACGGGGCGGGCTTGCGCGTGACGAAGACCTTGAGCGCCGTGGCCGCGTCGGATTCAGCATGGACGGTGAAGCTGCGGCCATCCTGCCGGCCGAATTCGGGAATGCGCATCGTGCCGCCATCCAGTCCGACCAAGGTAATGGTCACGTCCCGCGGCATCGGGATCATGTTGAGGACGCGAAGCGTGTAGCCGTTACGGATGGAGCCGTCGCTTTCCAGAACATATTGAGGGTTGCGGTCGTGGACGACGTTGAGTTCGAGCCGTTCGCGCAATGCGAGATGGACGACCATGGCGATGCCGATCAATGCCCAGACGACGGCGTAGAAGACGATTCTCGGACGAATGATGATGCGCCAGTCGAAATGCCGGACTGCCGGAACGAAGCTGCAATCGGCGTTCCGGACATTGGACGGCTGGATGGCTGTCCGCCCTCCGTCCGTCGCAAGCAACATGTTGCTCGAATATTCGCTGAGCGTCGCATAGGCGATCAGGCCGCGAGGTTTTCCGATTTTGTCCATGACGCCGTCACAGGCATCGATACAGAGCGCGCAGGTGATGCACTCCATCTGCTGTCCGTCACGAATGTCGATTCCCATCGGACAGACCGCGACGCAGGCATTGCAATCCACGCAATCGCCGACCGGTAGGCCCATGGCCCGGGCTTTCTTGGCGTGGCGCGACCGCTGTTCGCCCCGCCAGTCGTTGTAGGTGACAACCAGCGAATTTTCGTCGAGCATCGCGCCCTGGATGCGCGGCCAGGGACACATATAGGTGCAGACCTGCTCGCGCATCAGCCCGCCGAGCACATAGGTCGTGGCGGTCAGGATGGCGATCGTCGCATAGGCGGCTGCAGGAGCGCTGCCGGAAAATAGCGAAGCCGCCAGGCTCGGCGCATCGGCGAAATAGAAGATCCACGCCCCGCCGGTGGTAACGCCGATCAGCAGCCAGATCGCATGCTTGATCACGCGCCTCCTGAGCTTGTCGAGGGTGAAGGGGCCGGCGTCGAGCTTCATCCGCGCGTTCCGGTCGCCTTCGATGGCGCGTTCGACGACGAGAAAGAGATCGACCCAGACGGTCTGTGGACAGGCGTAGCCGCACCAGGCGCGGCCGACCGCGGCGGTGACCAGAAAGAGGCCGAAGCCCGCCATAACGAGCAGGCCCGCAACGTAGTAAAATTCCTGCGGCCAGATCTCGATGAAGAAAAAGAAGAAGCGCCGCGAGGAGAAGTCGACGAGGATTGCCTGATCGGGCGCGTTGGGACCGCGGTCCCAACGGATCCACGGCGCCAAGTAATAAATGCCGATTGTGATCAGCATCACGATCCATTTGAGCCGGCGGAATCGGCCTTCTGCGCGCTTTGGAAAAATCTTCTTGCGTGGCGCATAGAGAGGTTGTCGGTTGCGCCGGGTGTTGACCGGCTCGACGCTGGCGCGTTCGATGTCGTTTGGATCGGAGGCGGTATAGAGATTCATGGGACCTGTCCGGTTTTCAGCCGCTCTTGTCCCATCTCGGGCGCAGCTGTTCCTTGATGCAGATCAAGAAGCGATGCTTCCCGGACAAGGAAAAGGCCACGCCCCGGAGAGTGGGCGTGGCCTGGAGGAACTGCGGGGGAGAAACACCCGCGGGCACGTCCTCCACAATTGCAATTAGCGGCTCGTCTGTTTGTGGTCTTTGAGGCAGGTCAAACTACGATTGAATTGCCGATCTTTGCCGGGTCTTCCTGCTCGGAAGATGGCGGCACAGCTTTGGCGCGTGCCGACCCATGCGACCGTATGGTCGCGCGCTGCGTGCCGTAGAGACCGAAAATCGGATTGTGGTCATGAACTGTCATGGCTTTTCCTTACATCCCGCCGCCAAGCGAATGAACGAAAATGGTCAGCTCCTTGACGGTCGTATCGCCCAGGCGTCCTGTCCAGGCGGGCATGACACCATGCTTGGGAGAGGTTACCTGGCGAATAATGGCGTCTTCACCGCGCGCCTTCAGCCAGATTGCATCGGCGAGATCCGGCGCGCCCATGTCCGCCTTTCCTTTGGCGTCTTCGCCGTGACATGCGGCACAGTTATCGAGGAATACCTGTTTTCCGTCTTCCGCGAGGGTGGGGTCCGGGGGCGTATTGGTCAGCCCCCAAACGTAAGCGGCCGCCTGCCTTCTCTGGGTGGAATCCAGAATTTCTGCAAAGGCGGGCATCTCGGACGCGTGGGTGTCGGTATCAGTGTCAAAGCGTATCCCGTGCGCGATGGTCGTCTGAATGGCGTCCAGATCTCCACCCCACAGCCAATCGTCGTCATTGAGGTTCGGGTATCCGGGACCCCCGCTAGCTCCCGAGCCATGGCATGGCGCACAGTTCACCTTGAATGCGGAAGCGCCGCCAGCGATTGCGAATTCCCGAAGAGTAGGGTCGGAATCGATCTCCTGCACGGTCTTGGCGGCAATCAGATCATGAAACTTCGTCTGGGATGCCTTGGCGAGATCGAGATCCTGCTGCAGGTCCGCGCGAGTTGAGTAGCCGAGATAGCCTTTCGTGGCGGACGTGATCATTGGGATGGCCGGATAGGCGATGGCGTATCCGATTGACCACATGATCGTCATGTAGAAGGTCCAGACCCACCAGCGGGGCAGGGGATTGTTGAGCTCGCGAATGCCGTCCCATTCATGTCCGGTCGTCTCGACGCCGCTTAATTCATCGATATGATTTTCCGACATCTCAATCATCCTTCAAGGGAATATCGGCGGCTTCCTTCGCCGTCAGCTTGCTGCCTGGGCGAAGGGTGAACACGACAGCGCCGACGAAGAATGCCACCATTGCCAGGAGGCCCCAGCTGTCGGCGAAGTGTCTCATTGCAGTGTAGGTTTCCATAGATCACCTCAACGGTAGCCGGTCGCGTCGTCATAGTTCGAGAAATCGACCAGCGTTCCAAGCATCTGCAGGTAGGACACCAGGGCGTCCATTTCGGTCAGCCTGGCCGGATCGCCGTCGAAATCGCCGACCTTCGCCTTCGGATAGCGTTCAAGCAGGTTCGCCGTGTGCGCATTCGGATCGGCCTGAGCCCTCATGTCGGCCTCCGCATTCGCCAGCATGTCGTCACTGTAGGGCACACCCACGTCTTCGTTGGCCTTGAGGTCCATCCCGACATCCTTGACCGTTACTTCCCGTTCCTTGAGGAAGGCGTAGCTCGGCATGATCGATTCCGGCACCACGGCCCGCGGATTTGCGAGATGCTGGACATGCCATTCGTTCGAGTAACGTCCACCGACTCGTGCCAGGTCCGGCCCGGTCCGTTTGGATCCCCACTGGAACGGATGGTCGTACATTGATTCCGCGGCGAGCGAGTAATGTCCGTAACGTTCGACTTCATCACGGAACGGCCTGATCATCTGGCTGTGGCAGAGATAGCAGCCTTCGCGGATGTAGATGTTTCGCCCCGCAAGCTCAAGCGGCGTATATGGCCGCATGCCTTCTACCTTTTCGGTCGTGTTCTGCAGGTAGAACAGCGGCGCGATTTCGACGATGCCGCCGATGCTCACGACGAGTAGCGAGCCAACCAGAAGAAGCGTCGCGTTCTTCTCGAGGATTTTATGTTTATCCAGTACGGATGCCATGTCTCACCTCATTCGGCAGGCTGTGCCTGGGGCACGATAGTGGTCGGGATTGCGGCCTCGTCGCGCAGGCGACCGCGGATCGTCATGAACACGTTCCACGCCATGACGAGACCGCCCGCCAGATAGAGCGCTCCGCCCACCGCACGCAGCAAGTAATAGGGGAACATCGCAGCGACCGTTTCTGCGAAGGAATAGACGAGGAAGCCCTGCGAATTGTACTCGCGCCACATCAGCCCCTGCTGGATGCCGGCAACCCAAAGCACCGCGGCGTAGACCACGATCCCGAGCGTTGCGAGCCAGAAGTGCCAGTTGACCATCCGTAGGCTGTAGAGACGTTCGCGTCCCCATAGTTTCGGCGTCAGATAGTAGATCGCCCCGAAGGTGATCATGCCCACCCAGCCGAGCGCGCCGGAATGCACGTGACCGATCGTCCATTCGGTATAGTGGCTGAGCGAATTGACCGTCTTCACCGACATCATTGGGCCTTCGAAGGTCGACATGCCGTAGAAGGCGATGGCGACGATCATCATGCGGATGATCGGGTCCGTGCGGATCTTGTCCCAGGCGCCCGAGAGCGTCATGAGACCGTTGATCATGCCGCCCCAGGAAGGCATCCAGAGCATGACCGAGAAAACCATGCCGAGCGTCTGGGCCCAGTCGGGCAATGCCGTGTAGTGCAGATGGTGCGGACCGGCCCAAATATACATGAAGATCAGGGCCCAGAAGTGGATTATCGAAAGCCGGTATGAATAGACCGGCCGGTTGGCTTGCTTCGGCACGAAGTAGTACATCATGCCGAGGAAGCCGGCGGTGAGGAAGAAGCCGACGGCGTTGTGGCCGTACCACCACTGGGTCAGCGCATCCTGAACGCCCGAGAAGAGAGAATAGCTCTTGGAGCCGAGGAACGAGGCCGGAACCGCAAGATTGTTGACCACGTGCAGCATCGCGATAGTGACGATGAAGCTGAGATAGAACCAGTTTGCCACGTAGATATGCGGTTCTTTGCGCTTCAGGATCGTACCGAGATAGACGCCGAGATAGGCGACCCAGACGATCGTCAGCCACAGGTCGACATACCATTCTGGCTCGGCATATTCACGGGCCTGGGTGATGCCGAGCACATAGCCGGTCGCCGCCATGACGATGAAGAGTTGGTAGCCCCAGAAGACGAACCAGGCCAGGCTGCCGCCGAAGAGGCGGGCGCGGCAGGTGCGCTGCACCACGTAAAAGGACGTCATGATCAGCGCGTTGCCACCGAAAGCGAAGATGACCGCCGACGTGTGAACGGGCCGCAGCCTTCCAAAATTCAGATAGGGTGCGATGTTGAGGTCAGGAAAAGCCAGCTGCAGCGCAATGACGACACCGACGAGGAAGCCAACCACACCCCAGAAGACCGTGGCGATCAGACCGTAGCGTATCACTTCGTCGAAATAACTCGATATGTCGACTCTGCGCTGTTGGCCCGCCGGTGAAAACTCGACGTTCCTGACAAGCAGCAGCGTTCCCGCAACGAGGCAGAGGCAAAGTATGCCCATATGGGCCGCAAAGAGATGATCGTGCGCGAATGCGGCGCCGAGCATCGCTAGATACGCCGCGACCGCGAGCACCACCGTTTCCGTCGTGTAATTCATGATGTCGTCCCCAGTGCAAAGACGACCGCCCCGGGGCCGGCTTTCTCTTTCTGCGAGGCAGGACTGTCACGAAGCCGGCAACGGCTCCTTGATCTACATCAACAAGCAGACCCCAAGCCGCGGACGAACCGCCGCCGTTACACACTGTTACAATCTTTCACTCTTTGGCACCGTCCGCTCATTCGCGTGTGACGCATGAGCTTTCTACTGTACCCATCGCCACAAGGGGACACGACGATACTGATGCAGAACAACCATCCGTTCGACAATGCCGAGAGAACCGGTGAGGCCATTCACGCCGGCCAACCGCTTTCGTCGCTTTTCCTTGTCTCAGCGGCGGAATCCGTCACAGCCGGCAAGGCGATTTGCTGGGAAGGCGACAAGGCGCAACATCTCTTCCAAGTGGAAGAAGGTGTCGTTCGCCTGCATCGCATCATCGGCGAAGGTCGCCGCGTGATCACCGCGTTTCATTTCGCCGGCGACCTCATCGGCGCCTCGTTGCAAAAGGATTTCATTTTCACGGCGGAGGCCGTCACCGAATGCAAGATCCGCCGCATCTCGCGCAAGAGTTTCCACGAAGAAGTCGCTCGTTCGGAGGCGCTCGGCCCGGCCTATATCTCGCTGCTTTGCCAGGAGGCGGCCGCAGCGAATGAACAGATGGTGCTGTTGTCGAAAAAGAATGCCGAGGAACGTCTCTGCAGCTTCATCGCCAAGCTTGCATCGCGTCGCAACCCGCGGCCGCGCCAGGGCCTGGTGCGCGTCCCCATGAACCGCCAGGACATTGCCGACCATCTCGGCCTGACCATCGAGACCGTGTCTCGCACGATCACGAAACTCGCATCGCGCAACATCATTATTCCCGAGGGCAGGCACGAACTGCGAATCGTCAATCTCGCCCGGCTGATACAGTTGTCCGGCGACGCTGATGATTGTTCTGACGATTCCTGTCATAGGGTCAACCTGCACTGATGCAACAAGTCGCGGGATCGACATTCATGCCTCACCGCCTCGTGTCACCGAGAACCGCATCGCCGCAGGAGCTGGATGCCATGGTGCACGTGCTCGACGGAGCAGATATCCTGGTCCACCGTTTCGACGGAACGATCACGCATTGGTCCATCGGCTGCGAGAACATGTATGGCTGGGCCAGGGAGGAGGCCGTGGGCGAAAAGATTGACGAACTACTGGCGACGAAGTTTCCCGTACCAGCGGAAAACATCCGCGAGCAGCTGAGATCGCGCGGCTTCTGGCAGGGCGAGATCGTTCATCGCCACAAGAGCGGCCATGATATTCATGTCGCGTCCCGCTGCGTGCTGGTCAATTTGCCGGATCGCGACCTCGCCGTCATCCAGACGAATAGTGATGTCAGCGCGTTGAGGCGGGCTCAGGAGGCGGTCAAATCGCGTGAGGCGCATCTCAGTTCGATTCTCGATATCGTGCCGGATGCAATGGTGGTGATCGATCATAAGGGAATGGTGCTGTCGTTCAGCAAAGCTGCCGAAAAACTGTTCGGAATGCAGGCGGATCAGATCTGCGGCCGTAACGTCAGCAACCTGATGCCGAACCCCTACCGCGACGCTCACGACGGCTATATCGGCCACTATATCGAAACCGGCGAGAAGCGCATCATCGGCTACGGGCGCGTCGTGACCGGACAGCGGGCTGACGGTTCACAATTCCCCATGGAATTGCATGTCGGCGAGGCGACCGCCAACGGCGAGCGGATTTTCACCGGCTTCGTCCGGGACCTGACGAGCCGTTTCAAGATCGAGGAGGATCTCCGCCAGGCGCAGAAGATGGAGGCGATCGGGCAGCTGACCGGAGGCATCGCGCACGACTTCAACAATCTCCTCACCGTCATCAGCGGCAATCTCGAAATGATCGAGTATAAGCTGCCGCCCGGCAATCTTCGTGAAATCCTCGGCGAAGCCCAGTCAGCGGCGGCGGACGGGGCCATTCTCACAGGTCAACTGCTGGCTTTTGGCCGGCGGCAGCCTTTGAACCCCAAACAGGCGGATCTTGGCCAACTCGTGAGCGGCTTCTCGGATCTGCTCAGGCGGACGCTCAGTGAAGATATAAAGCTTTCGACCGTCATCGACGGATCGGGCATGAATGTCCTTGTTGACAGTTCGCAACTTCAGAACGCCATTCTGAACATCGCCTTGAACGCAAGGGACGCGATGCCGAAGGGCGGCAGCCTCACCACAACCATCTCACGGGTACACCTCGATGCCGACTATGCGAAGATGTATCCGGAGGTACGCACCGGCAATTTCGTGCTCATCACGATGACGGATACCGGCATCGGCATGACCGAAGAGGTCAGGAAACGCGCGATGGAACCGTTCTTCACCACAAAGGAAGTCGGTTCGGGCACCGGTCTCGGGCTGAGCATGGTCTATGGCTTCGTGAAGCAATCGGGCGGGCACCTTCAGCTTTACAGCGAGGTTGGACGCGGCACGACCGCCCGAATATATCTACCCGCCATCATCGCTGCGAAGCTCCAAGAGCCTGCGCCGGACCAAGATTCCGGCGAGAACCAGCTGCCGCGCGGAGACGAAGTGGTGCTAGTCGTCGAAGACGACGCCCGAGTCCGCCGCGTCGCCGTCGCCAGGCTGGCTTCGATGGGCTATAAGGTTTGTGAAGTCGAAAACGGCCACCGGGCGCTCGACCTCCTGCAGGAAAACCCTGACGTCGCGCTGTTGTTTACCGATATCGTCATGCCTGGCGGGATGACGGGGGACGAACTCGCGCGCGAGGTTCGCATTTTGCGGCCTGATATCGCCGTGCTCTTCACGTCGGGATATTCCGAGCCCGGTTTGGCCGGCAAAGGCATTGTTCCTGGCGCGCAATGGCTGCGCAAGCCCTATACCGCAAAAGATCTCGCCTTGAAGATTCGCGAACTTCTCAACGCGAAGTGACGCAGCCGTGTCCGGCTTGTTATGATCGACCTTGGCGGAGCCGATAGTGCTGCGCGAAGTCGGTCGTTTCGTCAGTTGATGACGACCAGCGCCTTCTCGCGGACGAGTCCTCGATGCTGATGTTTTCAAGCCGAATTACCAGTTTCTCCATGAGTTTGACGAGTATCAAAGAACCCGGTCCTGCATGTCTTAGAAACTATTTACGAGGCCAAACCGGTCCTCGCAGAACAGGAGATATGCGAATGCGTTTGAAGTTCAGTCTGATCGCTGCAACGGCAGCCCTGATTACTTCGGCAGCGCCATTGACGGCCGCCGACCATCAGGTTCAGATGCTTAACAAGGGCACGGACGGCGCGATGGTGTTCGAGCCCGGCTTCTTGAAAATCGCACCCGGCGATACCGTGACGTTCGTACCCATCGACAAGAGCCACAACGTCGAGACCTTCAAGGGGCTCATCCCCGATGGCGTTTCCGAGTTCAAGTCCAAGCCGGGCGAGCAGTATCAGGCGAAGTTCGACGTTCCGGGCGCCTATGTGCTGAAGTGCACGCCGCATGTCGGGATGGGCATGGTTGCGCTGATCCAGGTCGGCGACAACCCGGCGAACATCGAGGCGATCAAGACGGCAAAGGTGCCGAACATGGTGCGCAAGAGGTTGGACGCCGACCTGGCGCAGATTACCCAGTAATTAACCGAGGGATGCGGTTGGACGCGCTTCGCGGCCATCCCGCACGATGGAGGACCAAATGCTCAAGCTCATGACAATCGCTTTCGTGGCAGAGAGGACCTGTGCCGGTGGCCGATATGGCAGCGCGCAACCACAATAAATGAGAAATTTATATTGCTTTACCGAACCGGCGACACGAGATTGAAGATGTGGCCATGTCGTGAAACGGAATGCCGCAACGATCCATTGTGAAGTTCCGCGAACCGTTCAACGATAGACAATCCTATGCCAAGACCGTCTGAGTTTTGGATGCGGTGGCCGGAAACTGCTCGCTGGACATCCCGTCGGTCTTCGACCTGGATACCACATTCTCCCACTCTGACGGTGATGTTCGTGAAGTCGAGTGTATGGCGAACCGCATTCTCGATGAGATTGCTAATCTATGGGCATCCTTCAGCAAGGCTGGCATGCCTTTGACAATTGCCGTTTCGGCGCGAGAGGACAATTCGAGGGAGTGCTTGTTCTCGTAAATCCACGGAGCGAGCTGCTCGGCGACGCCTGCGCACAAGACAACCAGATCGACTTCTTCAAACATGCTGTGATCAAAGGTGTCCAGCCGAGCCAGCGCCGTCAACTGACCAATGAAACGGACGAGGTCGTCAAGATCGGCTTCAGCCTTGCGCGCCCTTGGATGGTCGATATGGCCGAGTTCGAGTTTGATCGCAGCATGCGGCGTGCGCACCTCGTGCGCGATACCGGATGTCAGTATCCTTTGCGACCGCATGAGTTCGCCGACACGCTAAAACGCCCGGTTTACAGCCACCGCCAGATGGGCGATTTCACGTGGCATCCTCTCGAACGGCAGATGGGATTTGTCGTCCATCGCAGGCTTGAGAGCGCTGTGCACGGACAGAGGGTCGCGCCGAGAACGAGGCCATGCAGGATGCTCATCGGCACGATCATATGTTCGAGGATTTCGTTCCATAAGACGTTGGACGTGAGGTTCTGCGGATCGCCTATGGTGGCAACATCGACGACGATCCGCTGCTCGCCAATTTTAAAAGCGCGTCCGCCAACGAGCGTAAGAGGTTTTCGAGGCTTTATGGTCCGGAGCCAGAAATCCGGAGAATTGACCTCCGCGGGCAGGAAACGGCTTTCGCAGGCATCGTCGCACGATTCGAAAATCAAGTCTCCGCGCCCGTCGCGAATGCGCGCGACGTAGCCAGTTTGCCGGTGCGAGTAGCGTCAAGGTTTTCACCTTGCAGCCCATCGTGTCGATTTTTGCCTTGATAACGTTCTCAGGCATCCATTTGGACTTCGATTCCTTCGTGTAGCTTGGGCTGGCAAGCGCCAGAGCCGGTGTTGCAACCGGGATTGCGAGGGCGGCGACCAGCTTCAATTTCATAGTTCGATCCTTTGCTTTGCCTTCCATCAGGCGACAAGCAACTGGATAGGGGTCGCAAGCTGTCTGTTTGCTGTCGACCAGACCATATTCAGGTTAGCGTCGAGCGGAGACCAAGCCTCATCCGAAGCGACCGACCTAAGGCGATACAAGAGCGTGAGTGGATTGAGAATTTGCGTTGCTCAGGCCTTTTCCATCCGAGAAACCTCCTCCGGCAAACGCGACGCTTGTTCGCGCTCCATCGCCCGCTCGATCAAACTCATGATCTCGCGTTCCGACGTGATGCGCCTGCGCATCGAGCAAAAGAATGAACGCAGCTGATATCCGACGGTTTCCCGGGAGAGCCGGCAGCGCCCCTCACCCAGAGCTTGCAGGATGACGACTACGACCTGCGCGGCAGCACGATCAAACAAACGACCCGCCCGCCGGCGTTCCTCCGCCTCGGCCTGCTCTCCGGCGTTCATGATCAGCCCGAGGCCGGATGAGATCAAGTCCTCTTCGAGCTGGTGCGTGGTAAGCAACAGCGACATCAGACCGCTCGAAATACGACCGCATAGGCCTTCTTCGACGTGGCAAGGCAGGAAGTCGGCGATAGCCTGGAGCACGTCGCACAACGACATGAGTTGGTCATAGCAACTTTGCAGTTCCGCGAAACTGTTCGAGATCGAGTTCTTCATCTTATTTGCCTCCGGAAGAGCGGGATGATTTCAGCGCAGAACAAGCAATCGGCGCGCCGATCAAGCAGCCTTGGTGTGCTTGCGTCCATAGGAACCGAAGTAAGCGTCAAATGCCGCCGCAACCGCACGGACCATGAACCGTGCGTCCTGCGACACGACGATCCGATCTTCCGAAATCATTGCGACTCCATCGGCCAGGAGTTCGCCGAGCCGCTCGTTTCGTTCGATGAGGAATCCGGCGTCGAAACCCGCTTCCTTGCTCAATTTTCCGAGATCTACTTCGAAATCGCACATAAGGCTCTCGATTATCTTGGCCCGAAGCTTGTCCTCTTCGGTCAGCAGGTATCCCTTGGCTGTCGGCAGGATGCCGGATGCGACCCGCCCTGCGTAGAGGCCGAGCGGCACGTGGTTCTGCATGTAGCCAATCGGCAAGCGCCCAATCGCCGAAGCTCCGAGGCCGATGAGGGTATCGCAGTCATCCGCAGTATAGCCCTGGAAGTTCCTTCTCATCGTGCCGTTGCGCGCAGCGACAGCAAGCTGATCGTCCGGCAAGGCGAAGTGATCAAGCCCGATGCGCACATATCCGGCTCTTTCAAGCTCCTGTGCGATCGCTTCGGCCTGCTCGTTTCGCTGACTTGCATCGGGAAGTGACGTTTCGTCTATGAGACGCTGATGCTTCTTGAAGGCGGGTATGTGGGCATAGCCGAAAACGGCAAAACGGTCCGGACGCAGCTGCGCGGCCAAGCTGACGGTTTCGATGCAGGACTGCACCGTCTGCTTCGGCAGACCGTAAATCAAATCGAAGTTGACGCTAGCGACGCCTGCGGCGCGTAGCCCGGAGACCGCCGTCTCCGTCTGTTCGAACGATTGTATGCGATTGATCGCAGCCTGAACGATCGGGTCGAAGCTCTGGACGCCAAGACTTGCGCGATCGACACCGTTTTCCCCCAGCGTTTCGACCATGGGAAAGGTCAGGGTGCGTGGATCGATTTCAACCGCGATGCTCGCACCGGCCTCGAACCGGAACGCGCTCCGCAGCTTCGCCATGAGAGCGGAAAACTCCCGCGGCTTCATGATCGTCGGGGTACCGCCGCCGAAATGAACGTTCTTCACGGGAACGTCGTTTCCGGCCGCAAACGAGACGAGTTCGATCTCCTGGCTCATGACATCCAGGTATTCGAGAACCGGAGCGTCCTGCCGGGTGATGGTCGTGTGGCAGCCGCAGTACCAGCACATCGAGTGGCAAAACGGTACGTGGAGATAAACGGAGACAGGTCCGGCTTCCCCTGCGTTTGCCAGTCCCTTTGCATATTCATCCGGCCCCACGGCGGCCGAGAAAGCTGGCGCCGTTGGATAGCTCGTATAACGGGGAAGCCGCGCGTCACCATATTTGGCGACCAAACAGTCGGACATTGTCGCATCCTTTGTCAAAAACAGGATGCTTTATGACCACCGACCGCGCGAGCTTCCTTGTCCCAAGTCAATGATGGCGTCCGATATGAATTATCTGGATACTTGTCACCACCAAGGTCAGCTCTGCCGAAGTACTGACATCAATAGGAGTTCGTGCCTGTACTAATCGGCATTTGTCGCAAGCACCATCAGTCACCAAACCAACATCGGGTTGGCCTAGATCAAAGTGTTTTCACGCCGACGTCATAACTTCGAGAGAAACTTCGCAGCACGATGGACGGCAGCGCTTGCCTGGACGGGCGCTTTCTCCGACGCAGTTTTGACTTGGAGACAGCGAGCAACCGTGTGACGACAGCAGACGACCAGAGCAGATCAATGCCACACGATGTCGTCACCGCCAGCTTCAATGCACAAGATAAGTCGGGACGGATGGAAGTGCATTTGGTGACGACATGAAACCCGTTATTGTCTCACGACGCGCACTGCTATCAATCGCGCCGCCGCCGCGGGCGGCCGAAGCCCGCTTTCTTCAGTACGTCGATACGTTTTGCCAAATCGCGGCGAACCGCCTTGGCGCAAATGAAATAGACGGCGACTTGATTCTGCTCACCGCAATTGATGTCCGTAGATGGCGGCGCGCGTGGGACCCTTGTCCTCTCATTTCGGGATCAGTGGCGACGTCCTCCGGCATCTAAGGGACAAAGCCCCGCTCGTCGCCACCGTATTCGTCGTCGTCGTCGGAGAGGTGCACGAGCGTTCCGCGACCGGCCGAAGCCAAGACTCCTTTATTCGTCAGCTTCGTCATTATTCGCGAAACTGTCTCGATCGTCAGTCAGAGGTAGTCGGCAATGTCAAGCCGCGTCATCGGCTCGACGAGGCACTGGACCGGCGATGGTTGGGATTGCGGTGAAGCAGCTTCAATAGAAAGCTGCAGACCTGCTCCTCGGCATTCTTGTGGGACAGGATCGCCATCTGGTCCTGGGCAGCGGCCATTTCGTCGCATAGGCGTGCGAAGGTTTTCCGGCCGCAGCTCCGGCGAATGGCTGACCTCGGGCTCGAAGGCCCTGAGTGAGACGCGCCGGACCTTGGTATCGGCGATGGCTTCGGCGCTATAGAGATAATGGTTCTTCAACGATACGCCGACGATGTCGCCGGTATGCAATGCCGGTGATGACGCGGCGACCGTCGGAGATGATTCTGAAGATGCGCAGGTTTCCCTCGATCACCTCGAAGAGATGCTTGGCAGTGTCGCCCTCTAAGAACAGCGACTGGCCAGCTCTATTGGCTGCTTCCTGAAAAGCCCCTGCAGGCAGTTCGGTCTGGACCCGAGAAGCGCGACGTTGGTGATTTCCCGAGCGGGTAAAATTCTCTTCCCGCAGAATGATCGTCCCTCCGTGCTGTGAATGAGGACAATTGACCTGCTGCTGGTGACACTGCGATGCCACGCGTGTTAAACACGGTGCAATTGGGTAACAGTCTGTAACCAGAATTGGCTCGACGGATGGACGATGGCAATACTTCAGCATGACGCGCATCTTCTCGTCGTCGACGACGATCCGCGCATTCGTCATATGTTGACGCGCTATTTCCAAGAAGAGGGTTACGCGGTCTCTTCCGCTTCCGACGGGATCGAGATGCGGGTATATCTGCGTCAGCAGAATTTCGATGCCATCCTGCTCGATCTCGTCCTTCCTGGCGGGGCGGACGGCCTTGATCTCGCCCGCGAAATTCGCGCCCAGTCCGATGTCCCGATCATGATGCTGACAGGCCGCGACGATGTGGTCGACCGTATTGTCGGCCTGGAGGTCGGCGCCGACGATTACATTGCCAAACCCTTCCACCTGAGGGAAGTCCACGCACGCTTGAAGTCGGTCCTGCGTCGGCGGCAATCGTCGGTACGCAATGCCGAGTCCATCAGCGACCAGGTCATCGGTTTCGCGGATTGGAAGCTCAATCTCAATCGCCGCCAGCTTCTCGATCCCGAAGGTGCGGAGGTAGAACTGACGACCGGCGAATTCGATATGCTGACGACCTTTGTGCGCCATGCCGGTAGGGTCCTCAGCCGCGACGCGTTGATGGATTTGACCAGAGGCCGAAACCTCGAAGCCTTCGATCGCACGATTGATGCCCAAATCGTCCGGCTACGCCGCAAGATCGAGACCGATCCGAAGAGGCCGCAATTAATCAAGGCCGTGCGCGGCGTGGGCTACGTCTTCACTGCTAAACTGGATTGATACTATCAAAGCCGATAACGGCTCCGCGATCCGGTTTATGGCCGAATGCGGGCTGCTTCGTCGTTCGGCTGCGATCGCTCGATATCATTCGAGCCGCGTCGCTCAAGGCTTCAGCACGGCCGCCCCGCTCAGCCGACCGGCACTTTCCACTGGCGCGACTCGATATCGCTCGAGAAGCTCTTCGACAGCACGACCAACGGCAACGGCAGCTTGACGCTCTTGAAGGGATCAGGCCGCAATGAAAACTGCAGTCAGTATAAGTCCGTTTGCAATAAGGAAGCGGCCGTGGAGCTCCCGCGGACAATCGTTCGCCGGCACGAGTGTGTGCGGAAGCTGAGCAACAAATGACCCATCGTCCGGAACGATTGTGACCACGGCATCCTCGAAGCCCAGCCATTCACGTGTAAGCGGGAACCACGCCTTAAAGATGCTCTCCTTAGCGCTAAAGAGCAGCCGTCCCCAATTGAGGCGTCCGGACGCGTTGTCAATCCAATATCGCTCCTCGACACCCGAAACGAGCGACAATACGCCTGGGGGCAGCTCCTCGTCGACTTCTGCATCGATACCAAGCGCAACGTAGTCTTTCTCCAAGGCCACAGCCGCGGCATAGAATCCACCGCAGTGTGTTATGCTGCCCACGATGCCAGTCGGCCAAAGCGGTTCCCGGTGAGGCCCACTTGGGATCGCGCACGGAGGAAAGCCAAGCTTGGACAATGCCGCTCTAGCACAGGTCCGCCCGATCGAGAATTCACGCCTTCTGCTTTTGACTGCGGTGGCGATTGCACTCTCTTCTTCGGCCATCACTTTGACACCGCTACCTTCACTTGCTCGACAAGTCTGCACGGCAACATTTGATGGAAGCAGCGTTTCTATCATCTGCGACTTCCTCGCGCTCTAGCACAAAGTGCTGTTGGGAACCTCATGCAAAATCGCGCTTGCGGCGACGGCGCGTCCCCGCCCATGCCATTTGAACCGGATTCAGCATTAGCAGCTAAGGGTAGGGATGACCCTCTCATTGGATCCGGCTGGGCCAGTTATAATCCAAAGCAGGTCCTAAATGATCGCCACGTTCGCCTCAGCTCTCAGCGTTCACCGCTCATTGGCCGGGAAAGGAGCCTACCTTTGAGATCGCGGAACTGCCTGAGCATTACAAATACAGCCAGCAGCCCAGCCAGCAGCTCAGCAGCTGCCTGGCTGATCAATAGTCCTTTGAAGCCCCAAATATCCGGCAACAGTAGTATGGCTGGCACAAAGAGATATCCTTGCCTTGCGAAGGAAACGACCGCGCTCAGACTTGCTCTCCCGAACGACTGAAGCATGGTTATTACACCGTACTGAACACCAAAGAGCCCGAAAAAGAGATGGAACACGATGCAGGTCGAGACAGCGATTTCAGCCACGTCCTCGCTATCGCTCAAAAGTCGGACGATTGGCCGCGCAAAAATCACAACCACAGCAGAAAAGGTAGCTGAAAATGCAAAGGCCACGGATAGCATGAACTTGGCGGCCTTCTGTGCCCGAGCGAAATCCTGTGCTCCCCAGCTGAAGCCGAGAATCGCCTGGGAGCCTATGCATAGGCCCATGATCGGGAGTGCCCCGATTGTTAACAATCGTGAGGCTATACCCACTGCGGCAATGGAATCGTCGCCGAATGGTGCAGCAGCCCTGTACAAGAGCACGAAAGCAACAGCAGACAACATACCGGTGATGGTTGCGGGAGCTCCAACGGCGGTAATCTGCTTTACGCGGTCGCCCCTCAAAGTGATGTAGGAAGGTCGGACCCGGACAATCCCACGCTGCTTCACGAAATATACGGCGTAGAGGCTGGTGGCGGCGATCTGAGACAACAGTGTTGCGAGCGCCGCGCCGCGAACTTCGAGATCCAGCAAAAAAATTAGGATCGGATCGAGCAGGGCATTCAGCGTAAAAGCCGTAATCATGGTCCACATGCTGAATCGAGTGTTACCCTCGGCCCTCACGATGGACCCGTTGACCATGTTCAACAGCATGAGAGTGTAGCCTAATAGGAGCGTCGATGTGTATTCGAGCGCGGCTGGCATTATTGTCCGACTGGCACCGAGCAAAGCGAGAACGTCGCGCAGCCTGAAAAGCAAAGCGACAGTAATTGCGACTCCGATCGGAGCCGCCAGAGCAAGTGCCGAGCTCGCGCCTCGACTCGCCTCCGCTGAATTGCCAGCGCCAAGATTGCGCGACACGAACGAAGCTGTGCCGACACCGATTCCCTGCCCGACTGAGGTGAGCAGGAGTACGATGGGCAAAGTTATGCTGACCGCGGCGATAGCCTGCACACTGAGTGTCCCCACAAAGATTGCATTCACGAACTGCTGAAGTGCATT
>NZ_JAPCZO010000045.1:0-31856 GCF_025941625.1 Rhizobium acaciae | reverse complement strand
AGCGGTTCAGCTTTTCATCGCCTCAGAATGGCAGCTTGAAGCCGGGCGGGATCGGCAGGCCTGCGGTCAGCGCTTTGGTCTTTTCGGCGGCGAGCGCCTCGGCCTTGTCCTTGGCGTCCTTGTGGGCGGCGACGATCAGGTCCTCGAGGATCTCGACGTCGTCTTCCTTGAACAGCGACGGATCGATCTTCAGGCTCTTCAGCTCACCCTTGCCCGTGATGACGACGGCGACGAGACCGCCGCCCGCCTTGCCTTCGGCCGTGAGCTCGGCGATCTCCGCCTGCATCTGCTCCATTTTGGCCTGCATTTCCTTGACTTTGCCCATCATGCCCATGATGTCGCGCATCGTCTCGCTCCTTGTTGAAACTTTAGAATTCTATGTCGTCGCCCGGCAGGATGTCACCTTCCTCGGATTCGGCGGCGGCCGGCGGCGTCGCCTCGCCTTCCTCCTCCTCCGGTTCGGGCGCCCGTACGCGCACGTCGATGATCTTGGCACCGGGAAAATGCGCAAGGATTGCCGCCACGTCAGGGTCCTGGCGCGCGTCGATCACATGCTGTTCCCGCGTCCTGGCCTCCGCTTCGACCAGCGTCGGCTGGCCCTCGTCGCGACTGAGGCTGACGATCCAATGGATGCCGGTCCATTCCTTCAGCTTGACGGCGAGCTCGTTGAGCAGCGTCGTCGGCGCACCGGGAGCCAGGCTGACGTCGAGCCGGCCGGCTTCGATCCTGACCGGGCGCAGGAAGGTGCGCACCATCGCTTTCAGCTTCGGATCGCGTTTTTCGGTGGCGAGGTTGACGATATCGTTGACGGAATTGACCGTGACGAGCGGCTTCGGTGCTTCCGCCGGTTTTGGCTCGATCCGCCCGACAGGCATGGTCTCCGGCTGGCTGCTCGGCACGGCACGCAGCATCGCCACCGGCGCGGAAGACGGCGGCTGGCTCGGCGCGGTTTCCGCTGCACGCGCCGTGACTCCGTTCTGATAGGAAACCCGTGTCCCGTTGCCGCCGCCATTGCCGGACGGCGGAGAGGAGGGCCGTGTCCCGGCATTGTCGCCGGAAAATTCGGCAAGCCGCCGCGCCGCGTCCTCGGGCGCCGGCAGATGCGCGGCATGTGCAAGCCGGATCAGCACCATTTCGGCTGCCCCTGCCGTCCGCGACGAGCCTTCCGTTTCCGGAATGCCCTTGAGCAGCATCTGCCAGATCCGCGACAGCGTCGTCACTGCAACGCCCTTGGCGAATTCCGCCGCCTTGGTGCGTTCGACCTCGCTGAGCGAAGGATCGTTTGCCGCATCCGGCACATATTTCAGCCGCGTCACCAGATGGGTGAAATCGGCAAGATCGGTCAGCACCACCACCGGGTTGGCGCCGGCTTCGTACTGGTTCTGGAACTCGCCGAGGGCTGAGGCCACATCACCCTTGACGATATGCTGGAAGAGATCGACGATCCGGGCGCGGTCGGCAAGCCCGAGCATGCCGCGCACGGCTTCCGCCTGCACGACGCCTGCGCCATGAGCGATCGCCTGGTCGAGCAGCGACAGGCCGTCGCGCGCCGAGCCTTCGGCAGCACGCGCGATCATCGCCAGCGCGTCGGCTTCCGCCTCGATCCCTTCCTTGGCCGCGATTGTCGTGAACAGCCCGACGAGATCGGAGGCGCTGATGCGGCGCAGGTCGAAGCGCTGGCAGCGCGACAGCACGGTGATCGGCACCTTGCGGATCTCGGTGGTGGCGAAGATGAATTTCACATGCTCCGGCGGCTCTTCCAGCGTCTTCAACAGGCCGTTGAAGGCCTGCGTCGACAGCATGTGCACTTCGTCGATGATATAGACCTTGTAGCGCGCCGAAACCGGCCGGTAGCGCACCTGCTCGATGATCTCGCGGATGTCGTCGATACCGGTATGGGAGGCGGCATCCATCTCGATCACGTCGACATGCCGGCCTTCCATGATCGCCTGGCAGTGCTCGCCGGGCGTGCGGAGGTCGATCGTCGGCTTGTCGATTTCCGATGTCTTGTAGTTCAGCGCCCGCGCCAGGATGCGCGCCGTCGTCGTCTTGCCGACGCCGCGCACGCCGGTCAGCATGTAGGCTTGCGCGATGCGGCCGGTCTCGAAGGCGTTGGTGAGAGTGCGGACCATCGGCTCCTGGCCGACCATCAGGTCCGTGAAATCCTTGGGGCGGTATTTGCGAGCCAGCACTCGGTATCCGGTGCCCGTCGAGGCGGCATCTTTTGATTGTCGCTCGGTGTCGCTCATCGCCCTGCTTGTCGCCCGGACTGTCGGGCACTTCGTGGAGAGAAGGTGGGAGGCTGGCACGATGACCCGTGCCGGGCTCGTTAGGGCTGCTTCCTTCCGGACCTGACCCGGTTGGCGAGTGGCTCGTCCACCACCAACCTCCCGGATGCACATATCGGCAATATTGTCATCAAAAGCAAGCCAACATGCGAAAAAACTGCTAGTCGTAGGAAAAGACAGGAGGAATGCCCTTTGAAAGGTTTCGCGCTCGACCCCCGGCTGGAAAACGACAGCGTCAGCATCATGGTCACCGGCCTCTGCGATCTGAGATTGTCGAAGGACGCCCGTTGGCCCTGGCTCATTCTCGTGCCGCGCCGGGCTGAGATCACCGAAATCTTCGAGCTGACACCGCTCGACCAGGTGCTGCTTGCCTTCGAGACGGAATTGGTCGCCAAGGCGCTGAAGGAGATCACCGGCGCGACAAAAATCAATATCGGGGCTCTTGGCAATATCGTCCGCCAGCTTCATGTTCATGTCATTGCCCGCTTCGAAGGCGATGCCAACTGGCCGGGTCCCGTCTGGGGCTTCGGGCGCGCGGAGCCCTACGAGGACGGAAAGAGAGACGAATTTATAGCGAAGCTGCGGGAAGCCCTGTCATCATGAGTCATTCGCTTTTCGATTCGGATGTGCCGCATCCCGAACCCAGCAATCTCACGGCCTTTGCCGCCAACGACCTCAATCGCGATTCCGAGCATCGCGACGAGCAATCCGTCGAAAGGGCACTGGCTAAGGAAGGCACCCATATCTTCGCCTTCGCGAGGGATAAGCTGGTGCTGAAGCATGACGGCCAGGTGCTCGATCCGCTCTTTGCCCGTTATGAGCTGCAGGAATTGCAGCCGGATTGGGACGAGACCGTGCTTCTCGGTTACCGCAAGAGCGGCGAGCCGCGCCTTGCCGTTCCCGTCGGCATCGACGTCGACGACCTCACCAGCCACTACAAGCCTGCCGACGGCCGCACGCTGTTTCGCGAAATGCTGATCGACGAGGTATTGCTCGGCGAATTCGCCCAGGCCGCAAGCCTCATCCGTTGGAATGGCGACAACCGATTCTGCGGCCGCTGCGGCTCGGCGATGGAGATCCACATCGGCGGCTACAAGCGTGTCTGCGCCGCCTGCGAGCACATGATCTTCCCCCGCACCGACCCCGTCGTCATCATGCTGACGGTCGACGAGCAGCGCGACCTCTGCCTGCTCGGCCGCAGCCCGCATTTCGCGCCGGGTATGTATTCCTGTCTTGCCGGCTTCCTCGAACCCGGCGAGACCATCGAGAACGCCGTGCGCCGCGAAACGCTGGAGGAATCGGGCATCCGTACCGGCCGCATCCGCTACCACGCCTCGCAGCCCTGGCCGATGCCGCATTCACTGATGATCGGCTGTTACGCCGAGGCGAAATCCACCGAAATCAGCCGCGACGAGACCGAGCTGGAAGATTGCCGCTGGTTCACCCGCGAGGAAACGATGGAGATGCTGGAACGCCCGAGTGCGACAGGCAGGGCCTCGCCGCCGAAAGGGGCGATCGCCCACCGCCTGATGCGTGACTGGGTGGAGTGGAAGCGGTAGCGCCATGCCGGTCGCCCGCTCGGAACGGTTGCTGACGCTGCTCCAGACGCTCCGGCGTTACCGGCGGCCGGTGACTGGCACGGTGCTGGCACAAGAGACCGGGGTGAGCCTGCGCACGCTCTATCGCGATATTGCCAGCCTGCAGGCCCAGGGCGCGATGATCGAAGGTGAAGCCGGCATCGGTTATGTGCTGAAGCCCGGCTTCATGCTGCCGCCGATGATGTTTTCCGAAGAAGAGCTGGAGGCACTGGTGCTCGGCTCGCGCTGGGTGGCCCGCGCCGCCGAGCCGCGCCTTGCCGGCGCCGGCGCCGATGCACTGGCCAAGATTGCCGCCGTGCTGCCGGCCGATATGCGCGAGATGATCGATTCGGCAGCACTTTTCGTCGGTCCCAAACGCAGGGACGAGGACAAGGCTGACGTTTCGGCCATCCGCAGGGCGATCCGCCTGGAGCGTATCCTCGAACTGCATTATGGCGACGAGCAGGGCCGTATTTCGCGCCGCCGCGTCTGGCCTTTCGGGCTCGGCTATTACGAGCACGTGCGCGTCCTCATGGCCTGGTGCGAACTGCGCCGGGATTTCCGCCATTTCCGCACCGATCGCATCATCGACATGGCCTTGCACGAGGTGCGTTATCCCCGCCGCCGCACGGTGCTCCTCAAGGAATGGCGCGAGACGCAAGACGTACCGATGGAGAACTGAACGCTGCTGCCATAAACTGTCAGCAGCCAGGGTTATTATCAGTCTCAATCCATCAGGAAGGAGTACTGATCATGGTAACGCCTCCAGCCATTCATTTCGCGAACGACCGTTTTGCAGCCGAGTCCTTTGCCGATGTCATTTCGGCCGAGACTTTTGCCGATGTCCGCCAGTCAGCGCCGTCCGGCCTGCTGCACCTGGTCATGAACATTTTCCGATTTCGCAGAGGAGACCGCACCGGCCTCGACCTTGAAGCGACACCGGATTACCTGAAGCGCGACCTCGGCTTCATCGACGGACGCGACCCGCACTGCGAGGACCGTTTTCCGCTCTAAAGCACATGCGCGACCGCTTTAGGCCGCCCATCCTTATCAACATTCTGCCCGACGAGAACGGGGCGTTGCGATCGCAACGTCCCGGTAGCCTGCTGCCATAATTTGTCAGCAGGCGAGATTTCTCGCGGCACCATTCTTAAATAACGGGAGAACCGAAATGACCAGCCCCAACCTCATCATTCTTTACGTCAAGGACCCAAGTGAAAGCGCCAGCTTCTACCGGAATCTGCTGAACCGCGAACCGGCCGTGGAAGCGCCGAATTTCGTCGCTTTTCCGCTTGAGGGAGGCTTCACGCTCGGCCTCTGGCGGCGCAGCAAGGTCGAGCCGCAGCCCTCCGCCATCGGCAACCGCGGCGAAGTGGCCTTCATGGTCGAAGGAGAAAATGCCGTCGCCAGGCATTATGAAGACTGGCGCCAGCGCGGCCTGCCGATCGCCCAGGAACTGACCGAACTGGATTTCGGCCCGACCTTCGTCGTGCTTGATCCGGACGGGCATCGGCTGCGTGTCTGTGAGCCGGATAAATAATTGAGGCGACTTGCGGGGCTTGCCTTGGAGCATGATGCCGAAAAGTGTCAGCGGTTTTCGGACAACATCATGCTCTAACTATTTAATTTAGAACAGGATGACTTCATCCTGTTCTAAAGCAGGCCTCGCATTGCATGCCCCTTGTAGACGCCGAGGATGCGGACTTTCTCGGAAAAGAAGCGCAGTTCCTCCAATGCCCGGCGCACATTCGGATCGTTCGGATGGCCCTCGATATCGGCGTAAAACTGGGTCGCCACGAATTTTCCGCCGAGCTGGTAGCTTTCCAGCTTGGTCATGTTGATGTTGTTGGTGGCAAAACCGCCGAGCGCCTTGTATAGCGCGGCCGGAATGTTGCGGACGTTGAAGACGAAGGTGGTGACGACCTTTTCTTCCGCCGAATTCCGCTGCGCCCATTCCTCGTCGCGAGACAGGACGACGAAACGGGTGACGTTGTTTTCCGTATCCTCGACGTTTTCGGCGATGATCTCGAGCCCGTAGAGATCGGCGGCAAGGCGTGGCGCCAGGGCGGCCATCGAGCGGTCGCCGGTTTCCTGCACGAGTTTCGCCGCCCCTGCCGTATCGCCGGCGATCACCGGCTTCCAGCCGTTGGCGCGAACGATCTTGCGGCACTGGCCGAGCGCGTGGATATGGCTGTGCACGGTGCGGATCTCGTCCTTGGTAACACCGGGCAGCACCATCAGCTGGAAGCGGATCGGCATGAAATATTCGCCGATGATGTGCAGCCGCGACTCCGGTAGCAGATGGTGGATATCGGCGACCCGCCCGGCGATCGTGTTCTCGATCGGGATCATCCCGATATCGGCATCGCCGTTGTCGACCGCCGTGAACGCATCCTCGAAGGTCTGGCAGGGCAGCGGCTCCATGGTCGGAAACATGTCGCGGCTCGCCATGTCGGAATTGGCACCGAATTCGCCCTGGAAGGCGATCCTGTTGGTCTTGATGTTCATGATGTTTCCGTCAGTTTGACTTTGCGGAGAGGATGCGCCGCGCTTTTTCGAGGTCGGCGGGAGTATCGACACCGAGCGGAACCGTGTCAACGATCTCGGCGTCGATGCGCATGCCGGCTTCCAGCGCCCGCAGTTGCTCCAACGATTCGCGCTTTTCGAGCGTCGAGGGGCCGAGCGAGACGAACCGTTCGAGCGCCGCGCGCCGATAGGCATAAAGGCCGATATGGTGGTAGAGCGGCCCCTGGCCATAAGGGGCGGTTGCACGCGTGAAGTAGAGCGCGTGCAGACGGTCGCCGGAAATCGGAGAGCCGACGATCTTGACGATGTGCGGCGCGGTCTTGTCTTCCTCATTGTCGATTTCGGTCGTCAGCGTGCCGATATCGACCGCCTCGTTCTCGAGCGGGCGCAAAGCCGCGCGCACTGTTTCCTGATCAATCGTCGGCAGATCGCCCTGGATGTTCACGATGATTTTCGCCTTTCCGTCCGGATCGACTTTCGTCAGGGCCTCAAAGATTCGATCGGAACCCGATTGATGGTCTACGCGGGTCATGACGACTTCGAAGCCGGCAGCCGCCACGGCATCGAACACTCTTGTGTCGTCGACGGCGACGACGACGCGGCCGATGGCTGCCTCCCTCGCGCGCATCGCCACCTGCACGATCATCGGCAGACCGCAAATATCGGCCAGCGGCTTGCCCGGAAGCCGGGTGGAGGCCATGCGTGCCGGGATCAATACGAGCACGCCGTCTAAATTTGAATCACTCATTGTTCGGGCCTTCTATTCCGGGCTGAAAAGTGTCAAAAAGTCTCATGCGCAAGACCATTTAGACAGTTGCAACGAACAGCCAAAAGACATAGGTTCCGCGCGATTTCAAGATGGTCCGGTTTATGATCTGCCGGCTGCAAGGGGAGCATTGCAGATGAATTCATACGTCAATACGGCCGTGGGGGCGCTGCTCGGAACGATTTTCGTTCTGATGTCGGTCTCTATCGCGTCCGAAGGAATCTTCCATTCCGAAGCACCGGAAAAGGAAGGTTTCGCGATCGTTGCCGAAGAGGCGCCCGCTGCTGGCGGCGAGGCTGCGCCTGCCGTTGCCGTTCCAATTGCGCAATTGCTCGCTTCTGCAGATGCCAAGGCCGGCGAGACGGTCTTCAAGAAGTGTCAGGCCTGTCATGACGCCACCAAAGGGGGGCCGAACAAGGTCGGTCCCAACCTCTTTGGTGTCGTAGATCGCCCGGTCGCCTCGCATGCAGGCTTCGCCTATTCCGCTGCCATGAAGGATTTCTCCAAGGGTGGCAGCGAGAAATGGACCTTCGAATATCTCAACAAGTTCCTGCTGGCGCCGAAAAAGGACGTTCCGGGCACCGCGATGGGCTTCGCCGGTCTGGCGAAGGATCAGGAGCGCGCCAACGTCATCCTCTACCTCCATACGCTCGCCGATTCGCCGGTGCCGCTGCCGGATCCGAACGCCGCGACGCAGTAACGCGGCAGACAATCGCATGACATCGAAGCCCGGCCCGCAAGCCGGGTTTTTCTCTGTGGGGATATCAGCTCAGGCGCCGAGGAAATAGGCCCAGAGCGAAACCGTGATGGCGCCGAGCGCCGTCGTCACGGTGATGGTCGAGGCGGCGAGGCTGTGACCGACGCCGAAGCGATTGGCGATCAGCCAGGCGTTGACGCCTGTCGGGACGGAGGAGGTCAGCACGATCGCTGCCGTCCATTCGGGGCTGAGGCCGAGGAGACGGCTCGCCGCCCACACGCAGCCGGGCAGCAGCAGCAGCTTCAGGCTCGAGGTGACGCTGGCGATGCCGAGATTGCCGGAGACGCCGTATCTTTCCAGCGCCATGCCGAGCGAGATCAGCGCTGCCGGGCCGGCAATGCCGGCGATCTGTCCGACGACCGTTGCCACAGTCGTCGGCATGGTGAGGCCGGAAAGGTGCATGGCCATGCCGGCCGCAAGCCCGATCACCAGCGGGTTGCGCACGAGATTGACGGCGATCTGGCGAAGCACCAGCACCATGCTGCGATCGCTTTTACCGGCGATCTTGCGCTCGGCATGCTCCATCAGCACCGTGCCGGCGACCATCATCACGGGCAGATGCACGGCAAGCAGGATCGACAGCGCCACCAGCCCTTCGTCGCCGACGGTCCGCTCGACGAGGGGCAGGCCGATGAAGATATTGTTGGCGAAGGCCGAGGAAACGCCGGCCAGCACGCCGATCCGTTCGTCGCGGCCGAAGAGGCGTGTGGCGGCGATATGGCCGGCCGTCCAGGTGATGGCGACGCCGGAAAAATAGACGATCCAGAGGCGGAAGGGCGAGGCGCCATGAAAATCCGCCTCGGCGATGGTCCGGAAGAGCAGAAGCGGCACGGCGATCTTGAAGACGAATTCGCTGAGCGCTTCGCCGACATTCGACGCCATCAATCCGCTGCGAACGATCACCCAGCCGATGAGAATCAGAATGAAGACGGGAAGGACGTCGAAAATGATGGCTGACATAGGGGAGGCTGCTCTGCGCGGGGGTATTCGACGTCTAGCAGCAAACGACTTGGATTGAAAAGGCAATTGCCGTCAAATCAGGCGCATCGGCAAAACAAAAAAAGCGGGCACAGCCCGCTTTTCCGCTCCGGCCGTGCCGGATATCCGGATCACGAAGCTGCCAGTTCATCCGTGGTCAGCATCGCGCCGGTAAGATCGAAGGGATCATCCCTCGTAAGCCCGGCTGCAACTGAAAGCTGCTCATGCCGGTCTTCTTGCGAGTATTTCTAGATATTGAAAATGACAGGGACATGACGAATAGGCGGCACTTTTGCGAAGAAATAGACAGGCCATCCACCATTTATCCTTCCAAACCGCGGAAATTTCGCTAAGACCAAACCCCGGCTATCACAAACTCCGGGACCCCCCATTTCATGACAAGATTCGATGTTCTGACAGTCGGCAACGCAATCGTGGATATCATTGCCCGTTGCGACGACCAGTTCCTCATTGACAACCAGATCACCAAGGCGGCGATGAACCTCATCGATGCCGAACGCGCCGAACTCTTGTATTCGCGCATGGGACCGGCGCTCGAAGCTTCTGGCGGCAGCGCCGGCAACACGGCGGCGGGCGTGGCGAGCCTCGGCGGCAAAGCTGCATATTTCGGCAATGTCGCCCAAGATCAGCTCGGTGACATCTTCGCGCATGACATCCGCGCCCAGGGCGTCCACTACCAGACCCGGCCGAAGGGCACCTTCCCGCCGACGGCGCGTTCGATGATCTTCGTCACCGAGGACGGCGAGCGTTCGATGAACACCTATCTCGGCGCTTGCGTCGAGCTCGGCCCGGAAGACGTCGAGACCGACGTCGTGGCCGACGCCAAGGTTACCTATTTCGAAGGCTATCTCTGGGATCCGCCGCGCGCCAAGGAAGCGATCCTCGATTGTGCCCGCATCGCCCATGAAAACGGCCGCGAAATGTCGATGACGCTGTCCGACAGCTTCTGCGTCGACCGCTATCGCGGCGAATTCCTCGATCTGATGCGCTCCGGCAAGGTCGATATCGTCTTCGCCAATCGCCAGGAAGCGCTGTCGCTCTACGAGACCGACGATTTCGAAGAGGCGCTGAACAGGATCGCCGCCGATTGCAAGATCGCCGCCGTGACGATGAGCGAGGATGGCGCCGTCATCCTGAAGGGCCGCGAGCGTTTTTACGTCGATGCGATCAGGATCAGGGAAGTGGTCGATACCACCGGCGCCGGCGATCTCTTCGCCTCCGGCTTCCTCTATGGTTACACGCAGGGACGCTCTCTCGAGGATTGCGGCAAGCTCGGTTGCCTGGCTGCCGGCATCGTCATCCAGCAGATCGGCCCGCGCCCGATGACCTCGCTTTCCGAGGCCGCCAAACGGGCAGGGCTTATTTGAAGGCTTCGCCGGGATAGGCGCCCCAGATCTCCGACTGCGCCACCCAGCCCGAGGCGCCGTCGGATTCGGCGCGGCACCAGTCGCCGTTGCATTCGCCGATCGTCAGCATCACGCCGGGTTCCAGCTTGGCGACGATCGAGGCGGAGGGCTGCGCCTCGCGGCGCAGATTGACATAGATGCCCTTGCCCTTGGTCTTCATCCACGGGGCGGCGATCGCCGCGCGCTGGCCTGACAGCAGCGACTGGTTGACCCAGCCTTCGGTGCCGTCGGCATCGCGGATGCGGCGCCAATTGTCGTATTCCTGGATGATCTCCACCGGCAGGCCGGATTTCAGGTACATCCACGACACCGCGTAATCCGTTCCCGGACCGATGCGAAGGTTGACGCGCTTGGATTTCAGCGTGACGAAACGCGGCAATGGCAGTCCGCTTGGCCCCTTGGCCGCCTGCGCATGGGCGAACTCGACGGTCCCCATGGACGCAGCCAGAGCGATGGCAAGGGCGAGGCAGGGCTTCAGGACTTTGCTGCGCATGGAAGTTTCCGTTTGCTCGAATTCGCGGGCAGGCCCGGCCTGCTCGCGCTCCGGGCTCTGACATTCCCCGGCTGCACCACGAGTTTTGTTTGTCTTCGCGTGCGGGTCTGGTAGAAAATGCCCGGAATGGGAAAATTATCACCCCTCTTGGTTAAAGACCTCTGAACAAGGCACCACAGGCAGCCATGACAGCGAAGAAAAAACCGAAGGTCTACATCACCCGCAAGCTGCCGGATGCCGTCGAAACCCGCATGCGCGAACTCTTCGACGCTGAGCTGAACATCGACGACGCGCCGCGCTCCGTTCCCGAGCTGATCGCCGCGGTCAAGTCTGCCGATGTGCTGGTGCCGACCGTCACCGATCGCATCGACGCGGCGCTGATCGAACAGGCGGGACCGCAGATGAAGCTGATTGCGAGCTTCTCCAACGGCACCGATCACATCGACGTCGAGGCGGCGGCGCGCAAGGGCATCACCGTCACCAACACGCCGAACGTCCTGACCGAGGACACCGCCGATATGACCATGGCGCTGATTCTCGCTGTTCCGAGAAGGCTCGGCGAAGGTGCGCGCGTGCTGACCGACAAGCCGGGCGAATGGGCAGGCTGGTCTCCGACCTGGATGCTCGGCCGGCGCATTCACGGCAAGCGAATCGGTATCGTCGGCATGGGCCGCATCGGCACGGCGGTGGCCCGCCGCGCCAAGGCTTTCGGCCTGTCGATCCACTATCACAACCGCAAGCGCGTCAATCCGGCCGTCGAGGACGAGCTGGAGGCGACCTATTGGGAAAGCCTCGACCAGATGCTTGCCCGCGTCGACATCGTTTCGGTCAATTGCCCGTCGACGCCGGCGACCTTCCACCTGATCTCGGCCCGCCGTCTGGCACTGCTGCAGCCGACGGCCTATCTCGTCAACACCGCGCGCGGCGACGTGGTCGATGAAGCCGCGCTGATCAAATGCCTGAGGGAGGGCCGGATTGCCGGCGCCGGCCTCGACGTCTTCGAGAACGAGCCCGCCGTCAACCCGAGGCTCATCAAGCTCGCCAATGAGGGCAAGGTCGTGCTGCTGCCGCATATGAGTTCGGCGACGATCGAAGGCCGCATCGACATGGGCGACAAGGTCATCATCAATATCCGCACCTTCATCGACGGTCACAGGCCGCCGAATCGGGTACTGCCCGGCCGCTAGAGCAATTCCAGGAAAAGTGCGAAGCGGTTTTTCGTCCGGAATTGCGTAAAAACAAAAGGCTAGAGCGGTCCTGCGCTTCCGTTAAACGCTGAACCGCTCTAAGCGCATTTCAGGATCGAATCACGCGAGGCGCATCAAGATGCAAGGATCTTGCGCATCTCGATGAACGTCGTCCTGGCAAGGCCGGGATGGGCCTTTTCGGCGGTTCTGGAAAATCCGCAGGCGGCAAAGACGGCGTGATTGTCGGTGAGTTCGATGCGCGTTTCCAGCCGCAAGGCGGGAAGGCCGAGTGCCGCAGCGGTCTCCTCGGCAATTGTCAGCAGCCGTTTGCCGAGGCCTTTGCCCTGCGCGTCGGGCAGAACGGCGAGCTTGCCGACATAGAGACAATCGGCCTCCGGCCGCAGGAACAGGCAGCCGACCAGCTTTTCGCCGTCGATGGCGACATGGCCGATCTCGGTCCCGGCCTTTTCGGCCAGCGATGCCGTCGTCAGCTTGAGCGCCGAAGATGGCGGGTCGATCCTGCCGTTCATGGAGGCAAAGGCGGCAAGGATGAGTGCAAGCAGCTCGTCCCAGCGCGTGAAGGTCCCATCCAGACGGATAATCCTCATCCGGCCTGTCTCTGTGTTCCACGGCGCCGTTTGTAGCGGATGGTGTCGAAGCGGGCCGAGAGCGCGTCGTAGAGCAGCAACCGTCCGACCAGCGGTTCGCCGGTGCCGGTGACGAGTTTGATCGCCTCCATCGCCATCATCGTGCCGATGACGCCGGTCAGCGCGCCGATGATGCCGGCCTCGGCGCATGCAGGAATCAATCCGGCTGGCGGCGCTTCCGGAAACAGGTCGCGATATCTGGGGTTGGGCGTTCCATCCTCAGCCGTTTCATAGGGCTTGAGAACCGTCAGCGAGCCGTCGAAGCGCCCGACGGCGCCGGTGACGAGCGGGATGCGCGCTTCTTCCGCCGCATCGGCTGCGGCATAACGCGTGTCGAAATTGTCGGAGCCGTCGATCAGCAGATCGAAGCCTGAGAGCTGACGGCGGGCGGCCTCCGGGGAAAAGCGTTCCTCGAAGCGGATCAGTCGGACATGCGGATTGAGCCTGGCGATGGCGAAGGCGGCACTCTCCGTCTTCAGTTCGCCGATCGTGCCGGAATCATGGATCACCTGGCGCTGCAGGTTCGACAGCGACACCCGGTCGTCGTCGACGATCCCGAGCGTGCCGACGCCGGCTGCGGCCAGATATTGCAGGACCGGCGCACCGAGGCCACCGGCGCCGATCACCAGCACGCGGGCGGCTTTCAGTTTCTGCTGGCCGGCGCCGCCGATCTCGGGCAGCAGGATGTGGCGGTGATAGCGCGCGATTTCTTCCGGGCTGAGCGGTTCCATGGCGCCGATGTTATCATGACGCCCGACGCCGGGAAAAGCCGCCTCGGTCATTCGAACACCCTTCCGTCGGAAACCGTGAAAAACTGCGCCCTGTCGCCGAGTGCTGAAAACATCGCGCGATCCGTTCCGGTCATGAAGGCCTGGCCGCCGAGCCCGTCGATAAGGTCGAATAACGCGGCGCGGCGGCCCTCGTCGAGATGGGCCGCGATCTCGTCGAGCAGCAGGATCGGCGCATGGCCGGTGAGATTGCCGACGAGCCGCGCATGCGCAAGCACCAGGCCGACAAGCAGCGCTTTCTGCTCGCCGGTGGAGCAACGCTCCGCCTCCATCGCCTTTTCGCGGTGATGCACGATGAGATCGGCCCGGTGTGGTCCCTCGAGCGTGCGCCCTGCGCCGGCATCGCGGTAGCGGCTCTCCGCCAGCATCGCCGCGTAGTCGTCCTCAAGGTCGACCGAAGGGCGCGAGAACTGACCGTCCATGAAGCCCGAGAGCTGCAGCGATGCCGAAGGGAAGGGCGACGTTTCGCGGGTTTCCTCGATCAGTCGGGTCAGCAGGCCGAGCATCTCCTGCCGGGCGAGCGCCATGGCGATGCCGAGGCTTGCCATCTGCTCCTCGATGCCGGCAAGCCAGGAGGGATCGAAGCGCCCTTCATCCAGCAATTTGTTGCGGCTGCGCATGGCGCGCTCGAAATCGCTGGCGCGGCGGCCATGGGCGGGATCGAGCGACAGCACCAGACGGTCGAGAAAGCGGCGCCGGTCGGAAGAGGCGCCGGTAAAGAGCCCGTCCATCGCCGGTGTCAGCCAGAGAAGGCGCAGATGGTCGGTCAGTTCGTCGGCAGTCTTTGCCGTCGTGCCATTGATGCGCAGCCTGCGGGCGGTGGTCTCCTCGCCCGTTTCGATGCCGGTGCCGATCTCGACGTCGCCCTCCATGCCGTCGAGCGCGGCGAAGATCGAAAAGCCGCCGGCCGCGCCGACGCGGGTAATGTCGCCGTAAGCCGCGCGGCGCAGACCGCGGCCAGGCGAAAGCAACGAGACGGCCTCCATGAGATTGGTCTTGCCGGCGCCGTTGTCTCCTGTCAGCACGGCATGCCGACCATCAAGGGCAAGGGCCGCCGCCACATAGTTGCGGAAGTCTGTCAGCTTCAGACGGGAAAGAGAAACCTTGTGCGGCATCGAATGTCCGGAATCATAAAGGGTGACAGCTAAGCCGAAGCGGCGCTGATGGCAAGGCTGGCAGCTTTTTGTGTCCGACATCCTCCCGATGGAACGGCAGCCACGGCACTTTCGGAATTCGGTTAAAAATACAACCATCGGCGATGGCCTGACATCGCCAAACCGATCCCGTCGACAGTCGTTGCCAATGTCGTCCAGCGCCGGATATTCAAGGTTTGCCGCCATCCTCAAGGCTACTGACGTAACGTAAAGCCCAAAAAAAGTTGGTTGAATTTTGCAACTGCAGGGTTGAGTTATCCGGTGCAAACGATATGGTAAACGGAACGTTTATGTATAAGAGAGTGATGAAGTGCCAGATCCGGTTGATATTATCGTCGGTCGCAACGTCAGACAGTTTCGCGCCCTTCGCCGCGTGTCCCAGCTCGAGCTTGGCGAAGCACTCGGACTGACTTTCCAGCAGATCCAGAAATACGAAAAGGGGGCGAACCGCGTTTCCGCCAGCAAGCTGCATCAGATCGCGGTTTTTCTCGACGTCGAGATTTCTGCTCTCTTCGAGGGTGCCGGCATGTCGCCATTCGGCAGCCGTGTCGAACTCAGCCCCGACGCCTATGCGCTTGCGCTGAGCTACGACAAGCTGAACTCACCGGCAGGCAAGGAAGCGGTCAAGACTATCGTCACCCTCATGACGGGCGAAGCGGCCGAAACCGCCGCCTGATTCCACTGCAGCTTGGATCATGGTTCGCACGGAAAGCACGACCTATTCAAGGTCTGGATGATTTCCGGATACCTGCGGGTGTGCAGCGGTCTTGGAGGGATGACGTGCATCAGGACAAGACCGGTAGCAGACTGCCTGATTGAGGTTGGCTGCCGCGCGCTTCAGTGAATCTCGCATTCGTGCAGCGCCATCAGCAAATCGTCCTGCGTCTGGTGGCCGGCATGATAGAGGTCGATCGCAATGCTGGCGATGGAAAGGCCTTGCTGGCTGCGAAGCTTGATGTTGCGCTCGGCGCACCATGTGTAGATGGCGCCGGCGAGAACGTCGACGTCTTCGGACTGAGATGAAAAGGCTGGCGCCATGGTCGATACCCTTGGTTTGTTTGTTCCCGCTAGCGCTAAGGACGCTCTATCACTTTGATTTGGTGCATGACCCCGAAATCGATTCCGGCCCGCCGGGGTAATGCACTGACGGCAGAGACTGAATTCATTTGGAAAACTTGCAAGCGGCATCATCTGGCTGCGTTAACGCAAGTCGTCGTCCCACCCGCTGCCGTATCGATCCGGGACAGATTCGCCGGCATGGACGGCGAATGTCGCAAATCAGGATTCTTAAAACAAAAAAGCCGGAGACGTTTCCGTCCCGGCTTTCGTAATGGGCATGTCGATCGCGGCTCAGCCTTCGAAGAATTCCTTCATGCGGGCAAAGAAGCCCGTCGATTCGGGATTGTTCTCCTTGGAGGAAAGCTGCTCGAATTCCTGAAGCAGTTCGCGCTGGCGCTTAGTGAGCTTTTGCGGCGTCTCGATCTGGATCTGGATGTAGAGGTCGCCCGTCTGCACCGAACGCAGCACCGGCATGCCCTTGCCCTTGAGGCGGAACTGTTTGCCGACCTGGGTGCCCTCGGGCACGGTGACGCGTGATTTGGTGCCGTCGAGCGTCGCCACGTCGAAGGTACCGCCGAGCGCGGCCGTCGTCATCGAGATCGGAACGGCGCAATAGAGATCGGCTCCGTCGCGCTGGTAGAATTCATGCGGTTTGACGGACAGGAAGATATAGAGGTCGCCTGCCGGTCCGCCGCGGGCGCCGGCCTCGCCTTCGCCCTGCAGGCGGATGCGGGTGCCGTCCTCGATGCCGGCGGGAATATTGACCGAGAGCGAACGCTCTTCCGTCACCCGGCCCTGGCCGTGGCACTTCGGGCACGGATCGGGAATGATCTGGCCGCGGCCGTGGCAGGTCGGGCAGGTCCGTTCGATCGAGAAGAAGCCCTGTGCCGCGCGCACGCGCCCCGTTCCCTGGCAGGTGCCGCAGTTCTTGGGCTGCGTGCCGGGCTTGGCGCCTGAACCCGAACAGATGTCGCAGGTGATCGACGTCGGAACGCGGATCTGCGCCGTCTTGCCGGAGAAAGACTCCTCCAGCGTTATTTCCATGTTATAGCGAAGATCGGCGCCGCGTTCGCGGCCGCCCGATGAGCGCTGGCGCGCGCGCCCTCCACCCATCATCTCGCCGAAGATATCCTCGAAAATGTCGGAGAAACCGCCGCCGGCAAATCCGCCGCCACCGCCGCCCATGCCGCCATGCTCGAAGGCCGCATGACCATAGCGATCATAGGCCGCCCGCTTCTGCGGGTCCTTGAGCATCTCGTAGGCTTCGTTGATTTCCTTGAACTTCCGTTCGGCGTCCTTGTCATCCGGGTTCTTGTCCGGATGGTATTTCATCGCCAATTTGCGAAAGGCGCTCTTCAGCTCTTTCTCGTCCGCCGACTTGGCTACACCCAGAGTTTCGTAAAAGTCCGCTTTTGCCATTAAGGATTAAACCCCGGAAATGGATTTCCGGCTGCCATGGTGAGCAGCCGGATCAGATGTTGAAGCATAACCACGCCGTCGCGGATTACGCGGACTTCTTGCGGTCGTCGTCCTTGATTTCCTCGTAGTCGGCATCGACGACATTGTCGCCGCTTTCCGCGGAGGCATCACCGGCAGCGCCGCCTTCGGCCTGCTGTGCTTCATAGATCGCCTGGCCGAGCTTCATTGATACTTCCATCAGCGTCTGGGTCTTTGCCTTGATGTCGTCGGCATCCGGCTCGGACGCTTCCGACGCCGTCTTCAGCGCAGCGATCGCATCCGAGATTGCGGTGCGGTCGGCCTCGGAAACCTTGTCACCGTAATCCTTCAGCGACTTTTCCGAGGAATGGATCAGGCTTTCAGCCTGGTTCCGGGCTTCGACCGCCTCGCGGCGCTTCTTGTCTTCGGTGGCATGGGCTTCGGCATCCTTGACCATCTTCTCGATGTCGGCGTCGGAAAGACCGCCGGAAGCCTGGATGCGGATCTGCTGTTCCTTGCCGGTGCCCTTGTCCTTGGCCGAAACCTGGACGATGCCGTTGGCGTCGATGTCGAAGGTGACTTCGATCTGCGGCATGCCGCGCGGCGACGGCGGCAGACCGACGAGGTCGAACTGACCGAGCAGCTTGTTGTCGGCAGCCATTTCACGCTCGCCCTGCGAAACGCGGATGGTCACGGCCTGCTGGTTGTCTTCGGCGGTCGAAAACGTCTGGCTCTTCTTCGTCGGGATCGTCGTGTTGCGTTCGATCAGCCGGGTGAAGACACCACCCAGCGTCTCGATGCCGAGCGACAGCGGTGTCACGTCGAGGAGCAGGACGTCCTTGACGTCGCCCTGCAGAACGCCGGCCTGGATGGCGGCGCCAAGCGCTACCACTTCATCCGGGTTGACACCTTTGTGCGGCTCCTTGCCGAACAGCTGCTTGACCACTTCCTGTACCTTCGGCATGCGGCTCATGCCGCCGACGAGAACCACTTCGTCGATTTCGGCAGCGGTAACACCGGCATCCTTGAGCGCTGCCTTGCACGGCGCGATCGTCCGCTGGACGAGATCGTCGACCAGGCTTTCGAGCTTGGCGCGGGTCAGCTTCAGCGTCAGATGCTTCGGGCCGGAGGCGTCGGCCGTGATGAACGGCAGGTTGATTTCGGTCTGCTGCGAGGACGAAAGCTCGATCTTTGCCTTTTCCGCAGCTTCCTTGAGGCGCTGCAGGGCAAGCTTGTCGTTCTTCAGGTCGATGCCGTTGTCTCTCTTGAACTCGCCGACGAGATATTCGACGAGGCGCATGTCGAAGTCTTCACCGCCGAGGAAGGTATCGCCGTTGGTGGACTTCACTTCGAAGACGCCGTCGCCGATCTCGAGGATCGAAATATCGAAGGTGCCGCCGCCAAGGTCGTAGACGGCAATCGTCTTGCCTTCTTTCTTGTCGAGACCGTAGGCGAGTGCGGCTGCAGTCGGCTCGTTGATGATGCGCAGCACTTCAAGACCGGCGATGCGGCCGGCATCCTTGGTTGCCTGGCGCTGCGCGTCGTTGAAGTAGGCGGGAACGGTGATGACGGCCTTCTCGACCTTTTCGCCGAGATAGGATTCGGCGGTTTCCTTCATCTTCTGAAGGATCATCGCGGAAATCTGTGCGGGCGAGTAGCCCTTGCCATTGGCTTCGACCCAGGCGTCGCCATTGTCGCCCTTGACGATGGTGAAGGGAACGAGGTGCTTGTCCTTCTCGACGGTCGGATCTTCGTAGCGGCGGCCGATCAGGCGCTTGACTGCAAAGAGCGTATTCGTCGGGTTGGTGACTGCCTGGCGCTTGGCCGGCTGGCCGACGAGGCGCTCGCCATCATCGGAAAATGCCACCATGGAAGGGGTCGTACGCGCACCTTCCGCATTCTCGATAACCTTCGCGTCCTTGCCGTCCATGACTGCGACGCAGGAATTCGTCGTTCCAAGGTCGATACCAATTACTTTTGCCATGTCATTCTCTCCTTGAAGCAAGCTGTCGGAACCCCGAGAAGGCATTTCCCTGACAGCCCCTTACGGGATGGGTCTACTTGAGATTACGCAATCGTGATTGCGGTGATGCGGCGTATATAAGGAGCGGTTTTCTGGACTGCAAGGCGAGAAATGCCCCGGAATCCAGCAAAACGAATGTGTTGCGTTCAATTTTTACAGTAGTCGGGAGAGAGGTCGCCCCATGTCTGGAAAGCGGTCGTTTTTTAGGCCCTGTTGCGCAAAAGTGCGAGGCGCGAATCTGAAAGGTTGCGGCGCGCTTAAGAGCATCGGGCTTGTGCCGGGCATGCAGCAAAGATCTCACTGGCCCATGATCAGATCGAGCAGCGTCGTGCGCCGCGGCTGGACCGAAGAGGTGGTCTGCGCACCCCCGACATCGCCGGGCGGCACCATGCCCTCATAGCCAGAACCGCCGCCTTCGGCAATGTCTGCGGGCGGAACCGGGCCGTTGCCGGAGGTCGCCCCCTGCTGCCGGACAGGCGCTTGCGGATAGCGATTTGCATTGTCGTCGCCGCCGAAGACGCCGGAAATGATGCCGCCGATCGTCGATGACGGCGCCTCCGCCGTCATCGGCTGTGCGCTGCCCGACTGCCCATTACCCGGTGCCTCAGCCATCGGCTGACCATTGTTCGGATCAGCGATCAATTGGCCGTTGCCGAAGAGCGGTGCTGGCGAAAGACCCTTGTGGGCGGCGATCATGAATTCCTTCCAGGCCTTGGCGGGCAAGCCGCCGCCGGTCACCTTCTTCATCGGCTTGCCGTCGTCATTGCCGAACCAGACCCCCGTGGTGAGATTGCTGGTGAAGCCGACGAAGAGCGCGTCGCGCGAATTCTGCGTCGTACCGGTCTTTCCGGCCGCCTGCCAGCCGGGGATCTTGGCGCTCTTGCCGGTGCCGTTGTCGATGACGCCCATCATCATCGTATCCATTTCGGCGGCGATCTGCTCGGACAGCACGCGCGGCGGGCTGTCATAGGTATTTTCGTAGAGAACCTTGCCCTCGGCCGTCGTTACCCGGCGGATGACGTGCGGCGTCGCCTTGTAGCCGCCGTTCATGAAGGCGGCATAGGAGGCGGTGAGTTCCATCAGCGACACCTCGGACGTGCCGAGCGCGATCGAGGCGTTCGGCTGCAGCTCGCTTTCGATCCCGAGCCGGTGGGCAAGCTTGATCACCTGCTCCGGCCCGTCATACATCACCAGCTGGGCGGCCACCGTGTTCAGCGACTTGGCAAGCGCGGTCGCCAGCGTCACTTCGCCATTGTACTTTTTCTCGTAATTTTCGGGCGTCCAGTCGCCGATCCGGATCGGCGCGTCGTTGAACACCGAATAGGGCGTCAGCCCCTTCTCGAGTGCTGCGGCATAGACGAAGGGCTTGAACGAGGAACCCGGCTGGCGTTTGGCCTTGACGGCGCGGTTGAACTGGCTCGTCGCATAATCCCTGCCGCCGACGAGCGCCCGGATCGCGCCGGTGCCGTCGATCGAGACGAGGGCCGCCTGCGAGGCGTCGAGCTTGCCGCCCTCCTTGTCGAGCACGTCGACCAGCGATTGCTCGGCCTTCTTTTCCAGCGACTTGTCGATGGTCGTATCGACGATGACGTCTTCCTTGACGTCGCCGATCAGACCCGGCAGCTGATCCATCACCATGTCGGCGACATAGTGTCCGGCGCCGGACCAGTAACTCTTGGCCGAAGCCGGGGTCTGCGACATCGCCGTCTTGACCTCGGAATCGGTGATGAAACCCTGTTCGCGCATCGCCGCGAGCACGAGTTGGGCGCGTGCATTCGCAGCTTCCGCATCGCGGGCCGGCGAGAGCCGCGACGGCGCCTTGAGCAGGCCGGCCAGAACCGCGGCCTCGCCGAGGTTTACGTCACGCGCCGATTTGTTGAAGTAGCGGCGCGAGGCGGCCTCGACGCCATAGGCGTTCGATCCGAAGAACACCCGGTTGAGATACATGGCAAGGATCTGATCCTTGGTGTATTTCTGCTCCAGCCAGAGCGAGAGCAGCACCTCCTGCACCTTGCGTTCCAGCGTTCTTTCAGGCGAGAGGAAGAGGTTCTTGGCAAGCTGCTGCGTCAGCGTCGAGCCACCCTGGACCATGTGGCCAGCCGTGAGATTGGTCACGATAGCCCGGCCGAGGCCGAGCGGATCGACGCCGAAATGCGAATAGAAACGCCGATCCTCGATGGCGATGACGGCTTCCGGAATATAGGGCGACATGTTTTCGAGCGACAGCGCCTCGCCGCCGGTGGCGCCGCGATTGGCAATGACGCTGCCGTCGACAGCGGTGATCTTGACGTTCGGCGGCCGCTCCGGGATCGCCCAGGTGCTGGCGCTCGGCATGCGTGAGCCATAATAGACCACGAGCCCGGCAACGCCGATGCCGGCCCAGATGAAAAGCACGACGCACCAGTAGATCATGCGGCGCATGAAACCGAAAAACCCGCCGCCTTCACGCTCCCGCGGCTCGCGCCGCCGCCGGGGGGCGGCGCGCTGCGGCGGGGGTTTCGAGCCGCCGCGGCGCTGAGATCGGCCTCCGGCGATGCGATCGTCGGCATCGAGGGAGAATTCGTCATCGTCGCGCGCCGGGCGGCCGCTGAAGGAGGGTTCTATTCTGTCGCCTGATCTGCCTCTGCCTGCCATCGCGGACCGGTCACACCCCATGTTCGATCGCGAAGCCAACTTCGCATAACGGCGCTCTTCTGCAGCGCCGCGCGTCTTTTCAGGCGCGCAAAGGACGCTGGAGCACTTTGAGTGCCGCCGTGATCATCCGACTGAACTGTAAATGCGGCGATTTAACGGGGTATTAATAATGGAAAGTAAAGCAGACCGCGCCGCGACAGCATTGCCTTCAGAACTGACGGGCCTCGTAATCGTCGAGCGTTTCCGGGTCCTGTTTATATTCCCACTCGCCCAGATGAAAGCGGCGCCAGATCTGACCGGAAGGGTTGAGGTTTGCCCCATCGGTAAGGCGTACAGGCAAGATCGGATTGTGTTTATGCCAAACGGTAACATCTATGGCGGCTGCCCGAGGGGCAAAAAGCCCGAGGAAAGCCAGGTAGTCTTGCGTCATCAGGGTCCAGCCTCGAACGGATTGAGATCAATCCGCAACTTCACAAAAGTGCAATAAACAATCCCGCAAGACAAGAGCTTCGCGATGGCCTCACATCAAATTGTCGGTGACCGCATTCGCGGATCGATGCTTCCCCGGCGGCTCTTATCTTGCGCTCACCGGCCAATTCGCACGCTCATGAAAAAAAGACCTGCAGTGCGTCACGTGAATCACGGATGATACGACGCATTTTTCAGTGCCGCGCGTCTTTTCGAGAGACATAAAAAAGGCTGTAACACATTGAATTGCCGCATAGTGTTTCCTCAAATCGATTCTGCTTCAAGGAATTATGCAGCAGGCGGAACCAATAGGCCTCGCGATTGTTTATGAAGAAGCGGGACAGCCCCTCACGTCCCGCGAATGATCGGCCGTCTCCCCTCAACGCGCGCCGATCGACATCAGGCCCGGTGCATCCCTCCCAAGGGAGCGCCGGGCTTTTTCTTAGGCGTTTTCCCTTGGTTTCAAGCCTCGGAAGAGGACGGCGCTGCGTCCCCTTTCTGTCTCATTGGTCGCAGGAGGGATCGCCGGGGCGGCAATCAAAATTCCTGCGGTCCGGCCTGCGATCATCGCCTCTCCGGTCGTCCCTCTGCCGTTCACCTCTTTGTCGATCGTCCCTTTGCCGATCGCCCCTTTGATTGTCGTCGCGCCAGTCACGATCGCGGTCGCGCCCATCTCGGTCGCCATCCCGCTCGCGCCAGTTACGGCCGCGATCCCGGTTATCCCGATCGCGGTCGCGATCCCGATTGTCGCGGTCGCGATAGTAATAGTCCGGGCCGCGGCTCCAGCGGTCACGGTCGCGATAGAAATCGCGGTTGCGGTAGTAGCGGTCCCAATAATTGTCGACGCTGAAGCGAATCATCGGAATGCCGAGCGGACGGTAATATTGCGGGCCGACATAGACGCGGCGCTGTTGGTAGAGGGCCTGCACATACTGGCCGGAAACCCAGCCGCGGCCGCCGTAGAATTCTACGTCGCACCAGTTGACGTCGGAAAGGCATCCGCGGATCTCGACGGAGGAACCGGCCGGGATGACCGCGACGGCAGGATAACGGGTGCTCGGACCGGCACGCATGTTGACGTTCGCCGTCGAGTAGCCCTCGGCAGCCTGCGCTATGGCGGGAACCAGCATAAGCAGGCCGGCCGCTGCGATTTTAACAAAGAGTTTTTTCACGCTTCTCAGTCCTTGTTGGCACGTTTTTCAAGCAGCGCTTGGCCGCGTTTCCTTGGCATATGCCATTGATACAAAAGACAGAGCGATCGCCGCAGCTGTCAGGGCGTCATCATTCGTCTTATCTTTCAATGGCTTATATGTCGCTCGCGATGAGCGCAGCTTGAACGGCGAAATGTCTGTCGGCGCCTTGTAGCCGCGCGTGGTGCTTTAGGGCATTGTTAACGGTTCGTTAACCTTTCGGCGGCAATCTCATTGCAATACCCGCTTGCTCCTTGACCACGGATGAACTGGCACTGAGGTGAGCGGATGAAGAAAGGCCGGGTCGAACCGGCCTTTTTGTTGTGCGCCTTTGCTGGCACGCCGGCATGCAAGGCGAGCCAATTCCGCTCAGGCGGCGAGCGCCTGAAGAATCCGCACCCAGGAGCGGATGCCCTTGTGGTAGGAGATAAGCTCGTATTTCTCGTTCGGCGAGTGGATACGATCATCGCTGAGGCCGAAGCCGACGAGCAGCGATTCCATGCCAAGCATCTTCTGGAAATCTCCGACGATCGGGATCGACCCGCCCATGCCGATGACGATGGCGGGTTTCGGCCACTCGTCGGAAAGCGCGTTCTTCGCCTTGGTGAGAACAGGCGAATCATAGGAAAGATGGATCGCCGGCGAGCCGCCATGCGGATGGAACTCCACCGAGCAATCGGCGGGAATCTTCGAGCTAATATAGCTGCGGAAAGCCTTGCGAATGGCGGCCGGATCCTGCGTGCCGACAAGCCGGAACGAAACCTTGGCCGAAGCCTTGGCGGCGATCACCGTCTTGAAGCCTTCGCCGGTATAGCCGCCCCAGATGCCGTTGATTTCGGCGGTCGGCCGCGCCCAGGTGAGTTCCAGCACCGAACGGCCCTTTTCTCCGGATGGGATGGAGAGGCCGACTTCGCCGAGGAAGCTCTCCGCGGTCTTGCCGAGCGTCTCCCATGAGGCCTTGATGTTTTCAGGCGTTTCCTCGACACCGTCATAGAAACCGTCAAGCGTAATGCGGCCCGTCTCGTCATGCAGACCGGCAAGAGCCTCGACGAGAATATGGATCGGATTGGCTGCCGCGCCGCCGAAGAGACCGGAATGCAGGTCGCGGTCGGCGGCCGTCACGATCACTTCCTCGCCGACGAGGCCGCGCAACGCTGCGGCGATCGCCGGCGTGTCGCGGTCCCACATGCCGGTATCGCAGACCAGCGCATAATCGGCCTTGAGCTCGGCGGCGTTGGCTTCGAGGAAGGGCTTCAGGGACGGCGAGCCGGACTCCTCCTCGCCCTCGAAGAGGATGGTGACGCGGCAGGGAAGCGCGCCGTTGATCTCCTTATAGGCCCGGCAAGCCTCGACGAAGGTCATCAACTGGCCCTTGTCGTCGGAGGTGCCGCGGCCGGTCAGGATCTTGCGGCCCTCGCCGACATCCTTGATCGATGGCTCGAAGGGGTCGTTTTCCCAGAGCTCGATCGGGTCGACCGGCTGAACGTCGTAATGGCCGTAGAAGAGAACATGCGGCGCATCGGCGGAAGCGCCGGCATGGTGGGCGACCACCATCGGATGGCCGGGCGTGTCGCGGACCGAGGCCGTAAAGCCTAGCCCTTCAAGATAGGCGACGAGCCATTCGGCGGCCTTTCGGCATTCGGCCTTATAGGCGGGATCGGTGGAAATCGACTGGATGCGCAGAAGTTCGAACAGCTTGTCGAGGCTCGATGAAAGGTTCTGATCCGCGCGCGCAAGCACCTGGTTTACATCGGTCATTTTCGACTCCTTTTTGAAATTCGGCCGGACGATAGACCAAACCAGAAAGGCAGGCGAGGCGGAAAAACAAAAAATCGGCGGCGCGAAATGTCGGCGGGGCTTAGACTAATATCAGGAAGGTTTGCTGGATAATATAAAAGTGAATTCTAATTCAATTTACAGTTATTTAGTACAACCTAAATAGCCTGACCGAATTCAGCTGTGCGAGGTTCGGATGTTTTCGGTCATTACATGTATTCGGGACAACCACGATTGGCGGCTGGTGCTTGCGGCGGCCGCGGTCTGCCTGGTCGGCGCTATGGCGGCTATGCTGCTGCTTTCCCGCGCCCAGGAATGCGATGCCGGGCGGCGCAAGCTCTGGATCGGCGCCTCGGCTTTTGCTTTCGGCACCGGCGTATGGGCAACGCACTTCATCGCGATGCTGGCCTATGACGGCGGCATGCCGATCGGCTACCAACTGGGCCTGACGGCGCTTTCTTTCCTCCTGTCGGTTGTCGGTTCGTGGGCGGCGATCCTCGTCGCTTCGGAAAGCCGCGGCAGGTTTTCTCGCATCCGCGGTGGCGTCCTGATGGCGCTCGGCATCGCCTCCATGCACCTGACCGGCATGCAGGCGATCGAAACGCAGGCGGCAATCCTTTATGATCCCTTGATGACGCTGAGTGCGGTTCTCGCAGGAGCGCTGTTGTCGAGCGCCGCCTTCCACGCCTTTTTCCAATTGAAGGGACTAAGGCGGCTCCTCGCCTCGTCAATCACTTTTGTCCTCGCGATCTGCGCTCTCCATTTCATCTCTATGGCCAGCATCACGCTCGTGCCGGATCCCGGTAAAGAGCTTCCGGCAACGGTGCTCGATGCCAGCCTGCTTGCTGCGATCGTCGTTGTGGCGGCGACGACACTCATACTCATTGCGCTCGCGGTGGTCTTTATCGAAAGCCACCTGACGGATCTGAGGGGGCTCGCGAATGCTTCGCAGGAAGGGCTGCTGATCCTGCGGGAAGGCCGGATCATCGATGCCAATGAACGCTTCCAGGAGCTTTCCGGCTGGAAGCTTGCCGGTCTTGCAGGCAAGGCGCCCTCGGCTGTTTTGACCGCTACTCAGGGGACGGGGCAGAACGGACCCAGCGAGACGCTGCTCAACACCAGGAACGGCAGGGAGATCGCCGTCGACGTGACCGCGAGCAGGATCGTCTATCGCGGGCACAATTGCGAGGTGCTGGCGGTGCGTGATCTCACCGAGCGCAGGCAGGCAGAGGAGATGATCGAGCATCTCGCCCACCACGACGTGCTCACCGATCTGCCGAACAGGTCGCTGTTCGATACCCGCATCCGGCAGGCGCTGCAGATGGCCGAACGAAAGAACAGCGAGGTTGCCCTTTTCTATCTCGACCTCGATCGCTTCAAGGCCGTCAACGATATCTTCGGCCATGCCGAAGGCGACCATATTCTCCGCAAGGTCGCCTCGATCCTGCGCCGCGTGGCCGATGAAAGCGATACGATCGCCCGCCTCGGCGGCGATGAATTCGCCATCATTCAGCCCGCCGGGCAGCAGCCGGCGGCGGCGCAAAAGCTTGCGGCTGATATCCTCGCCGAATTTGCCGCCGAAATGGACACGGCGCGTGACCCGACCGCCGTCGGCGTCAGCGTCGGCATTGCACTCTATCCTGCGGATGGGGTTGCTGCTGAAGAACTCTGCAACAATGCCGATACTGCACTCTACCGCGTCAAGCATGACGGTCGCGGCAAGATCTGTTTCTTCGACGCGGAAATGGATAAGGCGGCACGGAACCGCCGCCAGATCGAAAGCGAACTGCGCCATGCGATCATCCGCAACCAGATCCATGTCAGCTATCAGCCGATCCTCGATGCGCTGAGCGGCGAGATCGGCGGCTACGAGGCCCTGATGCGCTGGAACCGGCCAGGTCACGGCCTGACCGAGCCCGATATCTTCATCCCGATCGCCGAGGAAAGCGGCTCGATCGTCCAACTCGGCGAATGGGTGTTGCAGCAGGCCTGCAGGGAGGCTGTGCGCTGGCCGCTGCCGTTGATGATCGCCGTCAATCTCTCGCCGGTGCAATTCATGCTGCCGAACCTCTGCGAGCGGATCGAGGCGATCCTTGCCGAAACCGGGCTTGCGCCCAGCCGGCTGGAGCTCGAGATCACCGAGGCGGCCCTCATTCGCGATCGCGACCGGGTGATGACGACGCTGCTGCGGCTGCACAAGCTCGGCGTGCACATCGTCATGGATGATTTCGGCACCGGTTTTTCCTCGCTTTCCAACCTGCGTTCATTTCCTTTCGACAAGATCAAGGTCGACCGCAGTTTCACCGGCGTGCTGGAACATGATGCGGCGGCACGCTCGATCGTGCGCGCCATCATCGGCCTTGGTCATAGCCTCGGCATGCCTGTCGTGACGGAGGGCGTGGAAACCGAGATGCAGCGCCGGATCGTCGTCGAGGAAGGTTGCGCGCAAGTGCAGGGCCTTTTACTCGGCAAGCCGGATATCGAGCCGAGCATCAAGCTTGCCGCCCACGAAAACGTCGTGACCGCACAGATCGAAACCGGCGTGTCCTCATTGCGACGCGCACAGGGTGCTGGTGAGTGATCTTACAGCGCCATTCCGATTTAAGGAATTATGCAGTGGTCAGAGCGCCTTGGCGTTTTCCAGAAGCCGGCGGATATATTCAAGCGTCAGCTCACGCTCGAAAACCCGGAAACCTTTAAACAGCGCAAGATCGGCCTCCCGTGCGGTCTCGATCGCCTCGGCCTCCATGGCGCGCGCCCTCGGCGTCAGGAAGAGCAGCTGCGCCCGCTTGTCGGACGGATGCGGCCGGCGTTCGATCAACCCGTCGCGGACCATGCGCGAAAGCGTATTGGCCATGGTCGCCTGCTCGATATCGACCCGCTCGAGAAGCTGTTTCTGGGTCAGCCCGTCCTCGGCCCAGAGTTCCAGCAGAATGGGGAACTGCCCCGGAGAAAAACCGAGCCCGACCGCGCGCTGGTGCAGCGAGCGAGCAAAACCCTTCGCCAGCTGGCTGGCAAGGTAGGCTCCCGAATCCATGCGGTTAAATCCCATGATTGCAAGTTAGGCTCAAAACCATGCCGGAGACAATGCAGCAAATCGCATACGATGCTCCTAAACATGCAAGCGGCGAGCAGAATTTCGAGTGCCTCGAAAAAACAAAAGTCGCCATGGCCTGGAGGTTGGCCATGGCGACTTTAAAGTGGGGACAAAGGCCCGGAGAGGGGGATAAGGCCTTTGTCCAAGCCTGACGCGGCGGGGGACAAGCCGGTAATCAGACCCGCGACGCGATCAAGCGCCGGTGACATGGATTTGTGGCTCAGAATGTGGTTTTTCAAGGGAGGGCGATCGTTACAAATCGGTAACAGTTTGGTGAGCCGGAATCTCTGCCGCACAATTCCTGAGATCGGAATCGATGGAAGGATAAAATTATGCAGCAACGCCAAGTGCTCAGCGTCCTTTGCACGTCCGAAAAGACGCGCGGCGCTGTGTGACGCTCCGAGCGCCATAATCCTTTTCGCGCGCCGAACTTTATGCCGAACTCTATATGGACCTCGTCCCATGCCCGCGCTATCCATGCACGCATGAAAAAAGGCGATCACCTCTTCCTAATCGATGGTTCCGGATTCATCTTCCGGGCGTTTCATGCACTGCCGCCGCTGACCCGCAAGACCGACGGCCTGCCGATCGGCGCCGTGTCCGGTTTCTGCAACATGCTGTGGAAGCTGCTGAGGGACGCGCGCAATACCGATGTCGGCGTCACGCCGACACATCTTGCCGTCATCTTCGATTATTCGGCCAAGACGTTTCGCAAGGATCTCTACGACGCTTACAAGGCGAACCGCTCCGCTCCGCCGGAAGAGCTCATCCCGCAATTCGGCCTCATCCGCGAGGCGACCCGCGCCTTCAATCTGCCCTGCATCGAGACCGAAGGCTTCGAGGCCGACGACATCATCGCCACCTATGCCCGCCAGGCCGAAGCGACCGGCGCCGATGTCACCATCGTCTCCTCCGACAAGGATCTGATGCAGCTCGTCAGCCCCAATGTCCATATGTATGACAGCATGAAGGACAAGCAGATCGGCATTCCCGATGTCGTTGAGAAATGGGGCGTGCCGCCGGAAAAGATGATCGACCTGCAGGCGATGACCGGCGATTCGGTCGACAATGTTCCCGGCATTCCCGGCATCGGCCCGAAAACCGCCGCCCAGCTTCTCGAGGAATACGGCGATCTCGATACGCTGCTCGAACGCGCCACCGAGATCAAGCAGGTCAAGCGCCGTGAGACGATCCTCGCCAATATCGACATGGCCAGGCTCTCGCGCGACCTCGTGCGGTTGCGCACCGATGTGCCGCTCGATCTCGATCTCGACGCGCTGGTGCTGGAACCGCAGAACGGCCCGAAGCTGATCGGCTTCCTGAAGACGATGGAATTCACCACGCTGACGCGCCGCGTCGCCGAGGCCTGCGATTGCGATGCCGGCGCCATCGAACCGGCGATCGTCCGCATCGAATGGGGTGAGAAGGCCCGCGGCCCGGATCTCGATGCGGCCGAGCCCGAGCCCGTTGCCGGCGGCATTCCCGAGGTATCGGGCGAATCCGTGCCGGTGCCGTCGCGTGCAAAGGCGAAGACCGCGGTCGAAGGCGCCTTTTCGCCCGCCGATCTTGCCAAGGCGCGGGCCGAGGCCTTTGCGACGCTGCCCTTCGATCATTCGGCCTATGTCACGATCCGCGACCTGGCGACGCTCGACCGCTGGATTGCCGATGCGCGCGCCACCGGCCTCGTTGCTTTCGATACCGAGACCACGTCGCTGGATGCGATGCAGGCCGAGCTTGTCGGCTTTTCGCTGGCGATCGCCGACAATACGGCCGATCCCACCGGCACGAAGATCCGCGCCGCCTATGTGCCGCTCGTCCACAAGAACGGCGTCGGCGATCTGCTCGGCGGCGGCCTTGCCGAAAACCAGATCCCGATGAGCGATGCCCTGCCACGGCTGAAGGCATTGCTGGAAGACGAATCGGTTCTCAAGGTCGCCCAGAACCTGAAATACGATTACCTGCTGATGAAGCGCTACGGCATCGAGACCAGGAGTTTCGACGACACGATGCTGATCTCCTACGTGCTCGACGCCGGCACCGGCGCGCATGGCATGGACCCGCTCTCGGAAAAATTCCTCGGCCATACCCCGATCCCCTACAAGGACGTGGCGGGCAGCGGCAAGGCGAATGTCACCTTCGATCTGGTCGATATCGACCGCGCCACCCACTATGCCGCCGAAGATGCCGACGTGACGCTGCGCCTCTGGCTGGTGCTGAAGCCGCGGCTGGCGGCGGCAGGGCTGACCAGTGTCTATGAACGGCTGGAGCGGCCGCTATTGCCGGTGCTGGCGCGTATGGAAGCGCGCGGCATCACCGTCGATCGGCAGATCCTGTCGCGGCTCTCCGGCGAGCTGGCCCAGAGTGCAGCAAGGCTGGAGGACGAGATCTACGTGCTGGCCGGCGAACGGTTCAACATCGGCTCGCCGAAGCAGCTGGGCGATATCCTGTTCGGCAAGATGGGCCTTTCCGGCGGCAGCAAGACGAAGACCGGGCAATGGTCCACTTCCGCGCAGGTGCTCGAGGATCTGGCCGCCGCCGGTTTCGAATTGCCGCGCAAGATCGTCGACTGGCGCCAGGTCACCAAGCTGAAATCCACCTATACCGACGCGCTTCCGGGTTATGTTCACCCCGAGACGAAGCGGGTCCACACCTCCTATTCGCTGGCATCGACGACCACGGGGCGCCTGTCCTCGTCCGAGCCGAACCTGCAGAACATTCCGGTGCGCACGGCAGAAGGCCGCAAGATTCGCACCGCCTTCATCTCGACGCCTGGCCACAAGCTGATCTCCGCCGACTACAGCCAGATCGAACTGCGCGTGCTTGCCCATGTGGCCGAGATCCCGCAGCTGACCAAGGCCTTCGAAGACGGCGTCGACATCCACGCCATGACGGCGTCGGAAATGTTCGGCGTGCCGGTGGAAGGCATGCCGGGAGAGGTGCGCCGCCGCGCCAAGGCGATCAACTTCGGCATCATCTACGGCATCTCGGCCTTCGGGCTTGCCAATCAGCTTTCGATCGAGCGTTCGGAAGCCGGCGACTACATCAAGAAGTATTTCGAGCGTTTCCCCGGCATCCGCGACTATATGGAGAGCCGAAAGGCCATGGCGCGCGACAAGGGTTATGTCGAAACGATCTTCGGCCGCCGCATCAACTATCCCGAAATCCGCTCTTCCAATCCATCCGTGCGTGCCTTTAACGAGCGTGCGGCCATCAACGCGCCGATCCAGGGCTCGGCTGCCGACGTCATCCGCCGGGCAATGATCAAGATAGAGCCGGCGCTTGTTGAAGTCGGCCTTGCCGATCGCGTCCGCATGCTGCTGCAGGTACATGACGAACTCATCTTCGAGGTCGAGGACGAGGATGTCGAAAAGGCGATGCCCGTCATCGTCTCGGTCATGGAAAACGCCACCATGCCGGCGCTGGAAATGCGCGTGCCGCTGAGGGTCGATGCCCGCGCCGCCACCAATTGGGACGAGGCGCACTAAAAGCATGTCGCGCAAAACTGCGCGGCGGTTTTGCGACAACGACTTGCGCGGAAATAAAGCCTAAAGCGCGAGGAGCGATCTGAAAGATTGCGACGCGCT
>NZ_JAPCZO010000044.1:0-33826 GCF_025941625.1 Rhizobium acaciae | reverse complement strand
ACGCGTCGCGCGCGGAAAATTGCCGCGGTGACGTTCGAGATCGGCAAAAACGCGGTAACGGCCCTCGGTGTGAAGCCCGTCCAGCTCGCTTTTAAAATACGCTTCGAAATCCATGTGCACGCTCCCCTGTGTGATCGGAGCAATACATTGTGGGGGTTGCAGCGTAATTGATCCTGATCAAGTTGGGTGAAAGCTGAGCACCAGCTGGCGAGCGCATCGGACCAGTCACGAGATGGCTGAAAAGGCTTCCGTCCTTAGCCGCCGGCTGAGGATAGCCATACACGAGGGAGCGCTTGGTCGTGTTCTCCCGATCCAATCGCTGTGGGGAAACGGCAATCCGTTCGCGGCAATCGGAATCGACACCACGGAAGAAGCTCGATCGACTGGGGAGTCTGCGGCGTCCCGGAAACATTTATTATCGATCGCACGGGACGAATCCCCTTGAGACATGTGGGACTGATCGACGAGAAAAGCCTCACGATGGATATTCTGCCCGTTTTGGAAGAGATCATCGCCGCCGAATGAGCGCTGCCTCTTCCAGCCGTGTTTGACCTCCATCAAAGAAACGGCCTCGCCAATTGAGTATGTCGGTTTGGCGGGTCGGGTTTTTCCCGTGTCAAGGGGGGAAACTTGACAGAGGCTCGCTCGGTTTTGGGGCGCAACACCGAGCGAGCCTCCTCGCGTCAAATTCACCCTCGCCAACGGGCGCCAGCCGAAGCCGCGCCTTAGGCGCGGGCAGCAGTGCCGCAAGCTGAGAATTTCTGGTGTCCAAAATCTGCGAGATTGTCTGGTTGAGGCAAGCAGCGATTTCACTAAATCTTTGCGAGAAGCGGGCCGAACACCAGCGGGTCTCCATAAGATGCTTTATCGCCGCATATGCTCCGATATCCGGAATTGGTGTCCGCGGATGTGCGGATATTGCTGGGCGCTTTAAACAGCATGAGGCGCTGTCTCAGCCCACCTCGGTCCCGGTCAGCCGAGCGATCTGGAGCCGGTCGCGATAGGCGCCGACACCCAGGCTTTCGACCAGAGTGCGAACAGCCTTTTGCTTCAGCTCCGACTCGACGTTGCCATCGAGTGTCACCTGGCCGTTCTTGACGGTCACCTGGACCTTCTGGGGCGTTATCCCCAAGTCCGACCTCAGGCGCGTTCGGACCGCCAGCCTGATCGATTCATCTTCTTTTGGCAGCGGCGGCGTCTGAGCATCGATGATCAGCCCGAGAATGTCTCTGCGGCTGACAATCCCGACAAGGCGCCCGTCCTCGACGATCGGCAGCCGCTTGATCCGGTGCGCCTGGAGGCTTTCGGCGATATCCGATACCTCGCTGTCGGGGCTCGCCACGATCACATCTTGAGACATGACATCGGCGACACACCAGCCATTGCTGGAAATATATCGCTCAAGATCGATCTCGGATATGATTTCGGGTGCGCGGGCAGCTCGGGGAGCGAACCGGATCTCTTTCCGCAGCAGCAGGTCGCCCTCTGTAAGCATTCCGCAGACGCGGCCTTCGTCGTCAATGACAGGAAGGCCGCTGACGTTGTTTTGCATCATGACAGCGACGGCGTGGCGTATACCGACCGCTGGACCGATTGACACCACGTTAGTGGTCATTATGTCCTTCGCCTGCATTGTCCTGCCTCGCTATAGGAATTGTTGCTGGGACGACCATAGAGCGACCTCGTCGAGCCGCCATTGATCTCCGTCAAATAATGCGATCTTCGCGAAGCAACTCGCTCAGCTTCGCCTGTTCATCGGCCGTCAGCTTGCTGCCGGTCGGTTTGCTCGCCACATCCATCATCGCCTGATCGCGCCTGCGCGCGCCGGTCACCGGCACGATGGAGTGGATGATCGATGTCACGAGCGCCGGCACCAGCGCATAATGGCCGATCTCGATGATCATGGCGTCGCCTTTGCCTCCTGGCCCTCCTTCCATAGCCCCTGGGCTTTGAGCCTGTCGGCCACATCCTTCGGCAAGTAGGTCTCGTCATGCTTGGCAAGCACGGTATCGGCGATGAAGACGTTGGTGCCTGTGGCAAACATGCCCTCGGTGACGACGCCTTGCCCTTCGCGGAAGAGATCGGGCAGGATGCCGGTATATTTGACCATTACGGCATTGGCGCTGCCGTCGGTGACGGCAAATTCCACCGTCGAACCGGTGTCGCGCACGACGCTGCCCTCGCCAACCAGGCCGCCGAGGCGAATGCGGGTTTCCGGCGCTACCGGCGTCTTAGCCAGATCGGCCGGCATGTAGAAATAGGCGACCGACTGGCTGAAGGCGAACATCACCAACAGCACGGCGGCTGCAATGAAGCCCATGCCGCCTGCGATCACCACCAGGCGCTTCTGCTTGCGTGTCATTGCGTCGGTCCCTCCGTCGCGATACCGAGTTCTCTGGCAAGCGCCTGCAATTGCCTGCCGTGTTCGCTATCGGCTGGGGGATCGGCACATTCACGCTGGTCAATTGCGACACTTTGCCGATCCCGTTTTGTCGGTTCAGCATGCCTCCCGCAGCAAGTCGACGCTATCGACGAGGACGACCTTGCCTCTGACTTCGACCCCCGAAGGGGCGAGCGCCGCAAACGCGCGGGAAAGGGCTTCCGGCGCCAGTCCCAGTTTGCCGGCCAGGATTCGCTTCCGGTAAGGAAGGCGGAACGTGACCCGCGAGGTGGTCGCCGAGGCGGGGCAGCGGCTCATAAGGTAGTTGGCCACCCGTTGCGCGGCTGTGAGCAACCGGTCTCCCGCAATACAATCCATCGCGCCGAGCAGGTGCCTGACCATGATGCGCATGACGTTGCGGTGTACGATCGGATGTTGGTCGGCGAACGCCAGCAACTCCGCGAGCGCAAACAGCGCGACCTCGGCTCCGTCGGCGGACCGCGCGCTATAAGCATAGGAGCCGCCCCCCGCGAGTAGATACTCTCCAAAGGTGTCGCCCGGCTCGCACACGCAGATATCCGCCTCGCGCCCGGCGGATTCCGATTTTGAAAGTCGGACAAAACCGTTTATGACGCAGTAGACGAACGACGCCTGCTGGCCCTCGGCTATGATCTTCTCGTCAGCGGCGAAGGCTCGAAACTCAGCCGTTTCGGTGAATTGCTCCACAGTCGCCTGATCCAAACCAGCAAACAGGTCAGACTGCAGAAGTACAGAATTTTTCGCAAGCATCCATCTTCCTTTCGTGTTTGGACCCAGTGTGCGGTCAGGGTTCTCGTTGATCGGTTTCGTCCTCGGCGAGGATTCGCCAGGCGGCGCCTTGAAGGTCGTCATACTGGCCGCTCTTCAGCGACCAAAGGAATGCCAGGAGTCCTATTCCTCCCATCAGCAACGCGATCGGTATGAGATAGATCAACATGTTCATGCGGCTTTGACCTCCGCACTCCTGCCGATCCCTCCTCGAGTGTACATATCCGGACGCTTGCTGAGGGCGTTCAGCCGCAGTGCGTTGGTCACGACGATGATCGAAGATGTCGACATTGCCACCGCCGCTATCAGCGGCGTCGCCAATCCGGCGATGGCGATCGGCACCGCCAGAACGTTGTAACCAATGGCGAGAGCGAAGTTCTGCCGGATGAGGCTGGCGGATCGTCGCGCAACGGCGATCGCTTCCGGAACAGCGTCAAGGCGATCGTTGAAGAAGACGAGGTCGGCCGCCTGTCTGCCGATATCGGAGGCCGTGGCGGGCGCCATCGAGACATGCGCGGCAGCGAGCGCCGGGGCGTCGTTGATCCCGTCGCCAACCATGAGCACGCGACGACCTTCGCCATTCAGCCTCTGGCATTCCTCGACCTTCTGTTTCGGCGTCAGAGAGCCCAAAGCCCTGTCGATACCCAGGGCATGCGCGGTATTGTCGACGACGGTCTGCCTGTCGCCCGACAAGATCAGCGTTTCAAGGCCGGCTGCATCGAGCCGGTCGATGGCCTCGCACGCACCCGGACGAAGCGTGTCATCGAAGAAGAAGCGGGCAAGATCGACGCCATTCTTCGACAGGACCACTTCCGAGAACGGACTGTCGGCGGTGCGGGGCACGAAGCTGGTTCCGCAGGCAAACGCCGCGTTGCCCAAGCGATAGATATCCGCTTCGTTCCTGGCTTCCAGTCCCCCGCCGGGGATTTCCGTGACCCTGTCGAAGGAGAGGGGGGCAGTTTCGGTGTCCCGCACCAGAGCCCGAGAAAGAGGATGCCGTGAATGCGCTGCCAATCCACGGGCGATTGCGGTGGCGCTCTCGTCCATGGCGTCCACTCTGACAAGGCGCGAACTGCCCATCGTCAAGGTGCCCGTCTTGTCAAAGGCCACGGTGTCGGTCTCGGCCAGTCTTTCGAGTGCTGAGCCGTCCTTCACCATGATGCCCTTCCGGAAAAGCTCCCCCGCGGCGACGACCTGGACCACGGGCACGGCAAGACCCAATGCGCATGGGCAGGTGATGATCAGGACCGCTACGGCGACCAGCATGGCCTGTTTCCAGTCTCCGCCCAGGAAGCCCCAGGCAAGGAAGGAGACCAGCGCCAGCAGATGCACGACCGGAGAATAGAGTGTCGCAGCGCGATCGGCGATCCTGCGATAGCGAGCTCTTCCGCCCTCGGCGGCTTCCATGAGGCCGATGATCTCCGAGAGGAGTGAATTCTTGGCAATTCTCGTCGCCCGCAACACGAGCGAGCCAGTCAGATTCATCGCCCCAGAACTCACTTCGCTGTTGCTGGCGACGGTGACGGGGCTGCTCTCGCCGGTGACGATGGAGAGGTCCACGTCGCTTTCTCCGCTGACAACTATGCCATCGACGGGAACCCGTTCGCCTGCGGCTATCGAGATTTCATCCCCCGCCGCGATCTCTTCTACCGCAATGTAGCGTCGCGACCCGTCCGGATTGATCAGCAATGCTCCGCGCGGGGCCAGTCTTGCGAGTCCGTTGATCGCCGCCCGAGCCTTTTCCCGCATGACATGATCGAGAGTTCTGCCGATCAGCAGGAAGAAGAGCAGCGAGACCGAAGCGTCGAACCACGCATGCTCGCCGTGATGGATGGTCTCCCACAATGAAACGGCATAGGAGAGCGTCACGGCGAGCGAGATGGGAACGTCCATGTTGGTGCGCCCGTGGCGGAGCGCATTCCAGGCCGATTTGAAGAAGAAACGCCCGGCATAAACCAGCGCGGGCGTTGCTATCATCGCCGAGATCCAATGAAACATGTCGCGCGTCGCGGCATCTGCACCCGACCAGACCGATACGGAGAGCAACATGATGTTGGCGGCCGCAAAACCGGAAACGCCGATCGCGAGGAGAAGCTGATTTCTGGTCTTGTCGTTCTCGGGAGCTGAAGGCGTGAAGAGATGCGCGCGATATCCGGCCGAGTTGATCGCTGCGAGGATCTCGGACGGATCGGCGGCATGCGTCTCGATCTCCTCCTGGTAGACGCAGGTCACCCTTCGAGCCGTGAGATTGACGCGCGCCGTCTTGACGAAGGGAAGTGTCAGCAGCGCCCTTTCTATGGCCGAAATGCAGCCACCGCAGTGAACGTCGGGAACACTCAGGTCCAGCTGACGCAATCCCTCGCCGAGCGGCTGACTGGCAAGACGGACCTCTTCGGCACTGAATGATGTCGTGCTGAGGGCAAGCACGCTTTCCGCGTCCATGGTACAGCAGGTCATTGGTCCAACTCCGCGCTATCGATGCGTTTTGCCTCATGCATGACGACCACGCCGCCGTTGCGCGAGATGGCCTCGACGATCCAGTCACCTTCGGCTAGATCATGTTCCGCTTCGAACCGCCCCGCGGCTGCCTTCTTGAGCGTAAGGAGGAAGTCCTCGTGGTCTCCGACGGGCCGTTTGAAATTCAGAACGACGTCGTCGACGATCGCAGGCGATCCGCTCTTGTCGTGAATGTCGTAGCGGATCTCGTGCCCCTTTATGGAGAGGTTGCCCTCGATGCCGGAAGCGGCCATTGCCTTCATCGCCGCCGCTTTGCGGTTGAACTCCTGACTGGCGACATAGGTGTTTTCCACGACCAGACCGCTCCAGCTGGAGGAGGCATAGAAGGCCATGGTGACGTTCACCGCGATCACCACGCCAAAGAATGCCGAGGTCGCAAGCAGCATGTGCAAGCCTGTAAAACCTTGAGCGGAGGTCTTCATTTGATGTCTCCCGGTGCATTGAACGCCGCGCGGTAGGTTGCCCGATCGGCATGATCGGTATCTTCGATAACGAACAGAAATTCATTGATCGCGGCTCCGGTAGGCTTGCGCGTAACGAAGACCCTGAGCGTCGTGGCCGCGTCGGGTTCGGCATGGACTGTAAAGCTGCGAGCGTCTTCCTTGCCGAACTCGGGAATGCGCATCGTCGCCCCCTCCAGCCCGACCAGACTTATGTTCACATCCCGGGGCGTCGGCACCATGTTGAGGACACGAAGCGTGTAGCCATTCCGCAGCGAGCCGTCGCTTTCCAGAACATATTGGGGGTTTCGGTCGTGAATGACGTTGAGTTCAAGGCGCTCCCGAAAGGTGAGATGGACGAGCATGGCCACGCCGACCGACGCCCAGGCGACTGCGTAAAACACGGTTCTCGGACGAAAGATGATACGCCAGTTGAAGTGCCGGATCGCCGGAACGAAGGTCCCATCCTCGTTTCGAACCCTGGATGGCTGAACGGCCGTTCGTCCTTCGTCCGTGGCAAGCGACATGTTGCCCGAGTATTCGCTCAGCGTGGCGTAGGCGATCAGGCCGCGAGGCTTTCCGAGCTTGTCCATGACACCGTCGCAGGCGTCGATGCAGAGTGCGCATGTGATGCACTCCATCTGCTGTCCGTCACGAATGTCGATTCCCATCGGACACACCGCCACGCAGGCATTGCAATCCACGCAATCCCCGACCGGCGGGCCCTTGACCTGAGCCTTCTTGGCGTGACGCGACCGCTGCTCGCCCCGCCAGTCATTGTAGGTGACGACGAGAGAATTTTCGTCGAGCATCGCACCCTGGATGCGTGGCCATGGGCACATATAGGTGCACACCTGCTCTCGCATGAGACCGCCGAGCACATAGGTCGTCGCGGTAAGGATGGCGACGGTGGTGTAGGCGGCTGCTGGAGCGCGGCCGGTGAACAGCGAAACAAACAGGCTCGGCGCGTCGGCAAAATAAAAGATCCACGCTCCGCCCGTGACGACGCCGATCAGCAACCAGATCGAGTGTTTGACGACACGCTTCCTCAGCTTGGCAAAGCTCATGGGACCAGCATCAAGCTTCATTCGCGCGTTTCGATCGCCTTCGATCGCACGTTCGACGACGAGAAAAAGATCAACCCAGACGGTTTGCGGACAAGCGTAGCCGCACCATGCGCGGCCAACCGCGGAAGTGACGAGAAACAGTCCGAATCCCGCCATGACGAGGAGACCCGCTACATAATAAAATTCCTGAGGCCAGATTTCGATGAAGAAAAAGAAGAAACGCCGTGAAGAAAGGTCGATGAGGATTGCCTGGTCGGGCGCGTAGGGACCGCGATCCCAGCGAATCCATGGCGCGAGATAGTAGATGCCGAGCGTAATCAGCATGACGATCCACTTGAACCGACGGAATCGTCCCTCTGCACGCTTGGGAAAAACCTTCTTCCGAGGTGCGTAGAGAGGCTGCCGGTTGCGACGGGCATTGACCGGCTCGACATTGAGCCGCTCGATGTTATCGGGATCTGGTGCAGTGTAGAGGTTCATGGGACCTATCCGATTTCACCCGCCCTTGTCCCATCTGCCGCGCATCCGTTCCTTGATGCAGATCAAGAGGCAAGGCCTTCCCGCGAAAGGAAAAGGCCACGCCCTGGAGAGAGGGCGTGGCCTGGAGGAGCTGTGGGAGAACCACCACCACTGGGACGTCCTCGACAAGTCTAAAGCTAACGGCTTGTCTGCTCGTGGTCTTTGAGGCAGGTCAAACTGACGATCGAACTGCCGATCTTTGCCGGGTCGTCCTGATCGGAAGGCGGCGGCGTGGCCTTGGCGCGCGCCGACACACGCGATCGTATGGTGGCGCGCGGCGTGCCATAGAGATCGAGGATCGGGTTGTTGCCGTGAGCTGGCATGGCTTTTCTCCTCACGTCCCGCCGCCAAGCGAATGCACGAAAATGGTAAGTTCCTTGACCGTCGTATCGCCGAGACGCCCTGCCCAGGCAGGCATGACGCCATGCTTGGGAGCGGCCACCTGACGGATGATCGCATCCTCGCCGCGTGCCTTCAGCCAGATCGCATCGGCGAGATCCGGCGCGCCCATTTCGGCTTTTCCTTTGGCGTCGTCACCGTGACATGCGGCACAGTTATCGACGAAGACCTGTTTTCCGGCCTCTGCGAGACCGGGGTCCGACGGTGTATTGGTCAGTCCCCAGACGTAAGCCGCGACCTGCCTTGTTTGGAGGGGATCCAGAACATCGGCAAACGGCGGCATCTCGGACGCATGAGTGTCCGTATCCCCGTCGAAACGAATCCCATGCGCGATCGTCGCCTGGATGGCATCCAGGTCTCCGCCCCACAGCCAGTCGTCGTCGTTGAGGTTCGGAAATCCCGGGCCGCCGCTTGCTCCCGAGCCATGGCATGTCGCGCAGTTCACCTTGAATGCAGATGCGCCGCCGGCGATCGCAAATTCGCGAAGGGCAGAATCGGAATCGATCTCGTGTACCGTCTTGGCGGCGATCAGATCATGAAGCGTCGTCTGCGATGCCTTGGCCTGATCCAGGTTCTGCTGCAGCTCGGCGCGGCTGGAAAAGCCCAGCATGCCCTTCGTGGCGTCGGTAATCATCGGGATCGCGGGATATGCGATTGCATAGCCCAACGCCCAGACAATTGTGGCGTAGAAGGTCCATACCCACCAGCGGGGCATCGGATTGTTGAGTTCGCGGATGCCGTCCCATTCATGTCCGGTCGTTTCGACGCCGCTAAATTCGTCGATATGTTTTTCCGACATCTCAATCTTCCTTCAGGGGAATATCGGCGGCCTCTTTCGCCGTCTGCTTGCTGCCTGGGCGAAGGGTGAACACAACGACGCCGACGAAGAATGCCGCCATTGCCAGGAGGCCCCAGCTGTCGGCGAAGTGTCTCATTGCAGTGTAGGTTTCCATGGATCACCTCATCGGTAGCCGGTCGCATCGTCGTAGGTCGAGAAATCGACCAACGTTCCGAGCATCTGCAGGTAGGACACCAAGGCATCCATTTCGGTCAGCGCAGCAGGATCGCCGTCGAAATCGCCGGTCTTCGCCTTCGGATAGCGGGCGAGCAGCGCCGTCGTATCTGCGTTCGGATCGGCTTGGGCCTTCATGTCGGCCTCTGCGTTCGCCAGCATGTCGTCGTTATAAGGCACGCCCACATCCTCGTTGGCCTTCAGGTCCATTCCCACGTCCTTGACCGTCACCCTCTGTTCTTTGAGGAAGGCGTAACTTGGCATGATCGACTCCGGCACGACTGCCCGTGGATCCGCGAGATGCTGGACATGCCATTCGTTGGAATAGCGTGCGCCGACACGGGCCAGATCCGGCCCGGTTCGCTTGGATCCCCACTGGAAAGGATGATCGTACATGGACTCGGCCGCGAGCGAGTAATGGCCGTAACGTTCGACCTCGTCGCGGAACGGCCTGATCATCTGGCTGTGGCAGAGATAGCAGCCTTCGCGGATGTATATGTTTCGTCCGGCCAGCTCGAGCGGCGTATACGGCCGCATGCCTTCCACTTTTTCAATCGTGTTCTGCAAGTAGAACAGCGGTGCGATTTCGACGATGCCGCCGATGCTCACGACGAGCAGCGAGCCAACGAGAAGAAGCGTCGCGTTCTTCTCGAGGATCTGATGTTTATCTAGTATCGATGCCATGTCTCACCTCATTCGGCAGGCTGTGCTTGGGGCACGAAAGTGGTTGGGATCGCAGCTTCGTCGCGCAGGCGGCCACGGATTGTCATGAACACGTTCCAGGCCATGACGAGACCACCCGCCAGGTAAAGCGTTCCGCCCACGGCGCGCAGCACGTAGTAGGGGAACATGGCCGCGACCGTCTCCGCGAAGGAATAGACGAGGAAGCCCTGGGAATTGTACTCGCGCCACATCAGCCCCTGCTGGATGCCGGCAACCCAAAGCACGGCGGCGTAGATGACGATCCCCAGGGTTGCGAGCCAGAAGTGCCAGTTGACCATCCGCGGGCTATAGAGACGCTCGCGTCCCCATAGCTTCGGCGTGAGATAATAGATCGCACCGAAGGTGATCATTCCCACCCAGCCGAGAGCGCCGGAATGCACGTGGCCGATCGTCCATTCGGTATAGTGACTGAGCGAATTGACGGTTTTCACCGACATCATCGGGCCTTCGAAGGTCGACATCCCGTAAAAGGCGATGGCGACGATCATCATACGGATGATCGGATCGGTGCGAATCTTGTCCCAGGCGCCTGAAAGGGTCATGAGACCGTTGATCATGCCGCCCCAGGAGGGCATCCAAAGCATTATCGAGAAAACCATGCCGAGCGTCTGGGCCCAGTCGGGCAATGCCGTGTAGTGCAGATGATGCGGGCCGGCCCAGATGTACATGAAGATCAACGCCCAGAAGTGGATGATCGAGAGCCGGTATGAATAGACGGGTCGGTTGGCCTGCTTCGGCACGAAGTAGTACATCATGCCCAGGAAGCCGGCGGTGAGGAGAAAGCCGACGGCGTTGTGGCCGTACCACCATTGGGTCAGTGCGTCCTGGACGCCCGAGAAGGCGGAATAGCTTTTGGAGCCAAGAAACGAGGCCGGAACCGCCAGGTTGTTGACCACGTGCAGCATCGCAATGGTGACGATGAAGCTGAGATAGAACCAGTTTGCCACGTAGATGTGCGGCTCTTTGCGCTTCAGGATCGTTCCAAGATATACTGCGAGGTAGGCGACCCAGACGATGGTCAGCCAGAGGTCGACGTACCACTCGGGTTCGGCATATTCACGGGCCTGGGTGATTCCGAGAACATATCCGGTCGCAGCCATCACGATGAAAAGCTGGTAACCCCAGAATACGAACCAGGCCAGGCTGCCGCCGAAAAGACGGGCGCGACAGGTGCGTTGCACCACGTAGAACGACGTCATGATCAGCGCGTTGCCGCCAAAGGCGAAGATGACCGCCGATGTGTGAACAGGCCGCAGCCTTCCGAAATTGAGATAAGGCGCGATGTTGAGGTCGGGATAGGCCAGTTGCAGCGCGATGACGACGCCAACCAGGAAGCCGACCACGCCCCAGAATACCGTGGCGATCAGGCCATACCGGATCACCTCGTCGAAATAGCCTGATACATCGACTTTCCGCCGTTGGCCTGCCGGCGAAAAATCAACGTTCCTGACCAGCAGGGCAGCCCCCACGGCGAGGCAGAAAGAAAGTATGCCCATATGGACCGCAAAGAGATGATCATGTGCGAATGCGGCTCCTAGCAGCGCTAGAAACGCCGCGACCGCGATCACCATCGTTTCCGTTGTGTAATTCATGATGTCGTCCCCAGTGCGCCGCCGACCGCGTCGCGGCCGGCTTTCTCGCCAGGACTGTCATGAAGCCGCGAACTGCTCCTTGATCTACATCAACGTGAGGACAGCAAGACGGGGCGAACCGTCGCGGTTACAAACTGTTACAAACTTTCACCGGTTAGCACTGTCCGATCATTCCGCTGTGACGCAGAGGCGTTCCAATGTGCCGACCGACAACGAGGAACACGACGATGCTGATGCAGAAAAACCAGGTGTTCGAACATGCCGAAATGACGGAGGAGACGATCCACGCCGGTCAATCTCTGTCAGCGCTCTTCCTCACCTCGGCGACGGAACTCGTCCCCGCCGGCAGAGCCATCTGTTGGGAGGGCGACGAGGCGAAACATCTTTTCCAGCTCGTTGAGGGAGTTGTTCGCCTCTATCGCATCGTCGGCGACGGTCGCCGTGTGATCACCGCGTTTCAATTCGCCGGCGACCTCATCGGCGCATCGCTGCAAGGCGATTTCCTTTTCACGGCGGAGGCAGTTACCGAATGCAAGATTCGCCGCGTATCCCGGAAGAGCTTCGACGACGAAGTCGCCCGGTCGGATGCTCTTCACACCGCATACATCTTCCTGCTCTGCCGTGAGACGGCTGCCGCACATGAACAGATGGTGCTGCTATCGAAGAAGAACGCCGAGGAGCGCCTGTGCAGTTTCATCGCTAAGCTTGCATCTCGCCGCAATCTTCAGGCGCGGCAAAGCATGTTGCGCATCCCTATGAGTCGGCAGGACATTGCGGACCATCTCGGTTTGACCATTGAAACCGTGTCGCGCACTCTCACGAAGCTTGCATCGCGAAACGTCGTCATTCCCGAGGGCAGGCATGATTTGCGAATCGTCAATCTCACCTGCCTCACGCAGTTGTCCGGCGACGCTGATGATTTTTTGGAGGAATCCTGTCATAGGGTCAGCTTGCACTGATGCAACGAAGCCGCAGGATCGACGTTCATGCCCCACCGCCTCGTATCGCCGAGAACCGTATCGTCCCACGAGCTGGATGCAATGGTGCACGTGCTGGACGGAGCTGACATCCTGATCCATCGGTTTGACGGAACCATCACGCATTGGTCCATCGGCTGCGAGAACATGTATGGCTGGGCAAGAGAAGAAGCTATCGGGGAGAAGGTGCACGAATTGCTGGCGACGCAATTCCCCGAACCGGTGGAAAACATCCGCGACCAGCTGAAGTCGCGTGGCTCCTGGCAGGGTGAAATCATTCATCGTCACAAGAGCGGGCACGACATTCATGTCGCGTCACGCTGCGTGCTGGTCAATCTGCCGGATGGAGATCTTGCCGTCATACAGACGAACAGCGACGTCAGCGCGTTGCGGCGAGCTCAAGAAGTGGTCAAATCCCGCGAAGCGCACCTGAGTTCGATCCTCGACACCGTACCGGACGCCATGGTGGTGATCGATGACAAGGGAGTGGTGCTTTCCTTCAGCAAGGCCGCCGAGACGCTGTTTGGAATGTCTTCAGACCAGATTTGCGGCCGCAACGTCAGCAATCTGATGCCGAACCCTTACCGCGATGCTCACGATGGCTACATCAATCATTATCTCGATACGGACGAGAAACGCATCATCGGCTATGGGCGCATCGTCACCGGGAAACGGGCTGATGGGTCGCAATTTCCGATGGAACTCCACGTCGGCGAGGCGACGGCAAACGGAGAGCGGATATTCACCGGTTTTATCCGCGATCTCACAAGTCGTTACAAAATCGAGGAAGATCTTCGTCAGTCGCAGAAGATGGAAGCCGTCGGGCAGTTGACCGGAGGCATCGCGCATGACTTCAACAATCTCCTCACCGTCATCAGCGGCAACCTCGAAATGATCGAGGATAAGCTGCCGCCCGGCAGCCTTCGTGAAATTCTGGGAGAGGCTCAGGCCGCGGCGGCGGATGGAGCGGTGCTTACGGCTCAACTGCTGGCTTTCGGCCGACGGCAGCCGCTGAATTCAAAGCACGCGGATCTTGGTCAGCTTGTAAGTGGCTTTTCGGATCTGCTCCGGCGAACGCTCGGCGAAGATATCAGGTTGTCGACCGTCATCGATGGATCAGGCCTGAATGTCCTTGTGGATAGCTCGCAGCTCCAGAACGCCATTCTGAACATCGCTTTGAACGCAAGGGACGCCATGCCCAAAGGCGGCAGTCTCACGACGACGATCTCGCGGGTCCATCTCGATGCCGACTATGCGAAAATGTATCCGGAGCTGCGCAGCGGCAACTTCGTGCTCGTCACAATGACGGATACCGGTTCCGGTATGACCGAGGAGGTCAAGAAGCACGCGATAGAGCCATTTTTTACAACGAAGGAAGTTGGCTCGGGCACAGGTCTCGGGCTCAGCATGGTCTATGGTTTCGTGAAGCAATCGGGCGGGCATCTCCAGCTCTACAGCGAGGTGGGGCGCGGCACGACAGTCCGGATATATCTCCCCGCCATCAATGGCGCGAAGCCTCAAGAGCCGGTACCGGACCATGGCTCCGGTGACAACCAACTGCCACAAGGGGACGAAGTGGTGCTGGTCGTCGAAGATGACGCCCGTGTCCGCCGCGTGGCCGTCGCCAGGCTTGCGTCGATGGGCTATACGGTGCGTGAAGCCGAAAACGGTCACCGCGCGCTCGGTCTCCTGAAGGAAAATCCTGACGTCGCGCTCCTCTTTACCGACATCGTGATGCCGGGCGGGATCACGGGGGACGAACTCGCAAAAGAGGTGCGCATATTGCGGCCGGACATTGCCGTGCTCTTCACGTCGGGATATTCCGAACCGGGTCTCGCAGGCAATGATACGGTTCCGGGCGCGCAATGGCTGCGCAAACCCTATACCGCAAAGGAGCTGGCGTTGCGGGTCCGCGAACTTCTCGACGCGAAGTGACATCCAGGGTGACCATTCCGATTTTGAATCTTCGCCGGCGCGACGCGCGAAGTGCGTGCTTTCTCCCGCGTTTGACGAGCATCAAAGAACCAGGGTCCGGCATGTCTTAAAAGATGTTCGCGAGGCTAAATCAGATCTCGTAGAACAGGAGATATGCAAATGCGTTTGAAATTCGGTCTGATCGTTGCAACGGCAGCCCTGATCGCTTCGGCTGCACCGTTGATGGCTGCCGACCACCAGGTTCAGATGCTGAACAAGGGCACCGACGGTGCGATGGTGTTCGAGCCCGGCTTTCTGAAGATTGCCCCCGGCGACACCGTAACGTTCATTCCCACGGACAAGAGCCACAATGTCGAGACGTTCAAGGGGCTCATTCCCGACGGCGTTTCAGAGTTCAAATCCAAGCCGAGCGAGCAGTATCAGGTAAAGTTCGACGTTTCGGGTGCTTATGTGTTGAAGTGCACGCCACACGTGGGCATGGGCATGGTTGCATTGATCCAGGTCGGCGACAACCCGGCTAATCTTGAGCCGATCAAGATCGCCAAGGTGCCGAACATGGTGCGCAAGAGGCTGGATGCCGACCTCGCGCAGATCACCCAGGCTCAGATCACTCAGTGATTGAACGACAGGTGCGGACGGCGCCGCTTGCGCGCCGTGCCGCACGACAAGAACCATCATCGTCAAGCCCGCAGCAATTGCTTCGTGATTGTCTTTCAGCGCGCTGCTCAGGCCGTTTCCGCCTGAGCAGTCACGTTGGGCGAACGCGACACCGGTTCATCCTCCATTGCCCGTTGAAGCAGCCTGATGATCTCCTGTTCCGACTTGATATGCCTGCGCAGCGAACAGAAGAACGAACGCAGCTGATATCCTACAGCTTCCCAGGAGAGTCGGCAGCGTCCCTCGCTCAGAGTTTCCAGCGTGAAGACGACGTGCTGCGCCGCGTCATGGTCGAATAGACGACCGGCGTACCGGCGTTCCCTTGCATCGGCCAGCTCTTCGACCTCCATGATCAGTCCGAGTGCGGGCGAGATCGAGCGCTCTTCGAGCTGGTGCGTCGTCAGCAACAGCGGGATCAGACCGCCTGAAATACGGCAGCAGAGGCTTTCATCGATATGGCAAGGCAGAAAGTCGGCGATTGCCTGTAGCACGTCACACCATGACATAAGCTGATCATAGCAGCTTTCGAGTGCTTCGAAGCTGTTCAGGATTGGGTTCTTCATCCTATTACCTCTGCAGGGACAAGCTGGCGAGCGATTGCCATGGCGGCAGGAACCGCGCGGTCAACGCCCATTCGTTGCAGGACACCGGTCTGGCAGTGGTGATTGCAAATAGGACGATCAGGGATGTTGCTCTCGATAGCCCGGTCTGCGAACCAGTCATCACGGTCTCCTTTCACCCGAACCTAGGCTGTCTGATCGATGGGCTCTTTGCTCTCGATCAAAGAGATAGCGGGATACATCTCGCGACGGCATTCCTGTCCTGAAGGCGGACCATCGAACAAGGGCTGGTTTCTCGCTCAAGCGGCCTTGCTGTGCGTGCGCCCGTGCGAACCGAAATATGAGTCGAATGCCGCAGCAACGGCGCGGACCATGAACCGTGCGTCCTGAGACACGACAATCCGATCTCCGAAAATCGTCGCGACGCCATCGGCGACGAGGTCGTTGAGCCGCTCGTTTCGCTCGATGAGGAATTCGATGTCAAAACCCGACTCCTTGCTCAATCGTCCGAGATCGACTTCGAAATCACACATAAGCCGCTCGATTATTTTGGCCCGAAGCTTGTCCTCTTCGGTCAGAAGATATCCCTTGGCTGTCGGCAGGATGCCGGAAGCAACCCGCTCTTGATACAGACCCAATGGCACATGGTTCTGGATATAACCGGTCGGCAGCCGCCCGATCGCCGAAGCACCGAGGCCGATCAGCGTATTGCAATCATCCGTGGTGTAGCCTTGAAAATTCCTTCTCATCGTGCCGTTGCGCGCAGCGACTGCGAGTTGATCGTCCGGCAGCGCAAAATGATCGAGCCCGATGCGCGCATATCCGGCCTTTACAAGCTCTTCCGCGATGGCTTCGGCCTGCTCGTTTCGCTGTTTTGCATCCGGAAGCGACGCTTCATCTATGAGGCGCTGGTGCTTCTTGAAGGCCGGTATGTGAGCATAACCGAAAACGGCGAAACGCTCCGGACGCAGCTGCGCGGCCAGTCTGACGGTTTCGATGCAGGATTGCACGGTCTGTTTCGGAAGACCGTATATCAAATCGAAGTTGATACTAGAGATGCCCACGGAGCGTAGCCCGCTGACCGCGATCTCCGTCTGCTCGAAAGATTGCATTCGGTTGATCGCGGCTTGCACGATCGGGTCAAAGCTCTGAACGCCGAGGCTTACGCGATCGACACCGCTTTCGCCCAGCGCTTCGATCATCGGAACGGCCAATGTCCGTGGATCGATTTCAGCCGCGATGCTCGCATCCGCCTCAAACCTGAACGCACTCCGCAGCTTTGCCATCACTGCAGCAAACTGCTGCGGCCTCATGATCGTTGGAGTGCCGCCGCCGAAATGAACGTTCTTTACGGAGACTTCGTTACCGGCCGCAAAGGATACAAGCTCGATCTCCTGGCTCATGACATCCAGGTATTCGCGAACCGGGCCATCCTGTCGGGTGATGCTCGTGTGACAACCGCAGTACCAGCACATTGAGCGGCAGTATGGGACGTGGAGATAGACGGAGACGGGTCCGGCTTCTTCAATATTTGCGAGTCCCCTCGCATATTCATCCGGTCCCACAGTGGCTGAAAAGGCTGGCGCCGTTGGGTAGCTCGTGTAGCGCGGGAACCGCGCGTCGCCATACTTGGCGACCAGACAGTCGGACATTGTCGCATCCTTTGACAAAAACAGGATGGTTATGATGTCGAACCGCGCGACCTTCCTTGTTCTAAATCAATGTTGGCATCCACTCGTAACCGAGGTCCCACATAGCTATTTGGACGTTGCCCACCGTCGAATGGCGGGCCGCTGATTCATCGGCTGACAGGCGAATGCATACCGGCATACGCCGTCATGGCCATAAGCTCCAAGAGTTGTCGCACGGCAATGATGCCGAGTTGACCGAGGTCAAAGTGTCATTGCACCGATGTCGTACCTTGGAAGGAACCTGGGAGCATCAATGGCTGGCAGCGGTTCATGCAACGCAGGATTCTGCTCGAAGGAGATGAAAGTGCAGCACGATGTCGTCACCGCAAGCCTGAATACGCGAGATAAGTCGGGGCGCATAGATGTGCGTTTCGGCGCAGGCATGAAAACGGTCGTTGTCTCCAGGCGCGCACTGCTATCCATAGCCTCGCCACCTCGCGCAACTGAAGTTCGCTTTCTTCAGTACGTCGACGCGTTCTGTGAAATCGTGGCGAGCGGCCTTGGTTCAAAGAGGTCCGGCGGCGACGTGGTCCTGGTCACGGCAAACGACGTCCGCAGATGGCGCCGCGCGTGGCTATCGTCCGAAGTTGCGACGGGGATATAAGCTGTACCTCCCGATGCCGCTTCATTGAAGCGCGTCGCGTGAACCTCATTCATGCAGCACGCCACTAAAGCGCATCGCGATCTTTCAGATTCGCTCTTCGCGCTTTAAGTCTTTGTTTTTCCGCATGTCGTTGTCGCTAAACCGCTGCACACTCTTGCGCGACATGCTTTAGGCGTTCTGGCTTTCGTCACTTCGGGATCATTGGCGCTGCCTTCCGGCGTAACCGATCAAGCCGCGTTCGTCGCCATCATATTCATCATCGTCGCCGGAGAGCTGCACGAGTGTCGCGTATTTCATGATGCGCACGCAATGACGGCCGGCCGATACCAGGATCCCCTTGTTCGCCAGCTTCGTCATCATTCGCGACACAGTTTCGATCGTCAGGCCGAGATAGTCGGCTATGTCGAGCCGAGTCATCGGCAGCTCGACGATGGCATTGGATCGGCAATGACCCGGGTCACGGCGAAGCTGCTTCAACAGGAAACTGCAGAGGCGCTCCTCGGCATCCTTGCAGGACAGGAGCACCATCTGATCCTGGGCGGCGGCCATCTCGTCGCGAAGCCGGGTGAAGACCTCCGGCCGCAGCTCCGGGGAGTTGCTGACTTCGGCCTCGAAAGCCTTGCGTGAGAAGCGGCGAACCTTGGTATCGGTGACTGCCTCGGCGCTGTAGAGATAGTGGTTCTTCAACGATACGCCGACGATGTCGCCGGCATGGAGGAAACCGGTGATGACCCGGCGGCCATCGGAGATGATCCTGAAGACGCGCAGGTTCCCCTCAACCACTTCAAAGAGGTGTTTGGCGACGTCGCCCTCGAAGAACAGTGACTGGCCGGCGGCCAGATGTTCGACCGGCTGCTTTCTGAAAAGCGCCTGCAAGCAGTTCGGCTCGGAGCCGAGAAGCGCCGTGTTGGCGATTTCTAGAGCGGGGTGAAAATGGGTTGCCTGCAGCATGACCGTTCCCTCTGTGCTGTCGATGAGGACAATTGACCGGCTTCTGGTGACACACCGATGCCACGCGTGTTAAAGACGGTGCCATTGGGTAACAGTCTGTAACAAGCGCGGCTTGACGGATGGGCGATGGCAACACTTCAGCATGACGCGCATCTTCTCGTCGTCGACGACGATCCGCGCATTCGTCAGATGCTGACGCGCTATTTCGAGGACGAAGGTTACGCTGTCTCGTCCGCCTCCGACGGGATCGAGATGCGGGTACGCATGCGCCAGCAGAATTTCGATGCCATCCTGCTCGACCTTGTCCTTCCCGGCGGCACGGATGGCCTTGATCTTGCCCGCGAAATTCGCGCCCAATCCGATGTTCCGATCATGATGCTGACGGGCCGCGACGACGTCGTCGACCGGATCGTCGGTCTGGAAATCGGCGCCGACGATTACATCGCCAAACCCTTCCACCTCAGAGAAGTCCATGCACGGCTGAAGTCGATCCTGCGTCGGCGGCAATCTTCGTCACGCAATGCCGAGCCGGTCAGCGAGGAAATCATCGGCTTCGAGTATTGGAAGCTCAATCTCAGTCGCCGCCAGCTTGTTGATCCCCAAGGTGCGGAGATCGAATTGACGACCGGCGAATTCGACATGCTGGCAACCTTCGTGCGGCATGCCGGCCGGGTGCTAACCCGTGACGTGTTGATGGATCTGACCCGGGGCCGAAACCTCGAAGCCTTCGACCGGACGATCGATGCCCAGATCGTCCGGCTGCGCCGCAAAATCGAAACAGATCCGAAGAGACCGCAATTCATCAAGGCCGTCCGCGGCGTCGGCTACGTCTTTACTGCCAGGCTGGATTGACGAGTTTAGGACATGGTGACGCTTGCGACGGCCACTTCCGTGGTCCGCCCGCGGATGGTTTCGTGAAGCAGTTGCCTCGTCAGATGTTTGCGCTCGGGATAGGGATTATGATTCCTCGGCCCTGCACCCCTCGACATGTTGCAAGAGACGAGATCAAACCGGCGCGCGCAGTGTGCCTTGAACGCCGTCAAGAACCGCTTTGCGATGAATCAATGCGCCGCCGGGCGCCGCCTTCATCATCCCCGCCGAACAAACATCGCGAAGGGATGAAGATCATGACGAACAAACTGATGAAGGCGGCAGTGGTGCGCGAATTCGGCAAACCGCTCGCAATCGAATGCATGCCGGTGCCTGTTCCCGGGCCAGGCGAAATTCTGGTGAAGGTCGTCGCATGCGGCGTCTGCCATACCGATCTGCACGCAGCCGAAGGCGACTGGCCTGTCAAGCCGACGCCGCCCTTCATTCCAGGCCATGAGGCGGCCGGCATCGTTGCCGCCCTCGGTCCCGGCGTCACCGAATTCAAGGAAGGCGATGCCGTCGGCGTCGCCTGGCTTCACGACGCCTGCCTTCGCTGCGAATATTGCGAAACCGGCTGGGAAACGCTTTGCGAACACCAGCACAATACCGGCTACAGTTGCAACGGCGGCTTTGCTGAATACGTCATCGCCTCCGCAGCCTTCGCCGCCCACCTTCCCCAAAACGTCAACTTCGCCGAGATCGCGCCGATCCTCTGCGCCGGCGTCACGACGTACAAGGGCTTGAAGGAAACCGAGGCGCGGCCCGGTGAATGGGTGGCAATATCAGGTGTCGGCGGACTCGGTCACGTCGCGATCCAATATGCCAAGGCGATGGGCCTCAAGGTAATCGCCCTCGATGTCGCCGCCGGCAAGCTCGACCTCGCCCGCCAGGTCGGCGCCGACCTCGCCCTCAATGCGCTGTCCGAAGACACAATCGAGAAAGTGCTGAAGGTGACGAGCGGCGGCGCCCATGGTGTGCTTGTCACCGCCGTCTCTCCACCTGCATTCTCGCAGGCACTCAGCATGGTGCGCCGCAAAGGCACCGTCAGCCTTGTCGGCCTGCCGCCGGGCAACTTCCCGATGCCGATCTTTGACGTGGTGCTGAAACGCATCACAGTGCGTGGTTCGATCGTCGGAACACGCCGTGACCTCGATGAAGCGCTCGCATTCGCCACCGAAGGTCGTGTCCGGGCCGAGATCGCAAAGGCGCCGCTCGATGATGTCAACGATATCTTTGCCGGTCTGAAGGCGGGAACGATCGAGGGGCGCATGGTGCTCGACATTGCCGGGCAGGCGAGCGCATTCGCGACGCAGGGACAGTCTGCTGCCTAGCCAACCACTGCGCAGCAGTCCCGCCGCCGCGAAGCGGCGGGACGCCGGCATTTCCAACAGCAGCAGAACAGCTTGCCGTAACATGCGTTGATTATTGATCTGATAGGGACGGCTGCAAGCGTTACCATGGCGACGCGCTGGCCTACGGGCAAAATGCCCTGTGCCGCTGCCCGCGTCCATGTCTGCTTGCCTCTTTAATTTTGACGTCGATCAAAGCAACCCGCTTTCATCGACGCTACCTTCTTCCCACTGGTTCAAGCGCGGCCGCCCTCCGACGCGATCGATATCCAGCCAACGGTTTCGTCGCCAAACGCTGACCCATTCGAAACCTTCGGAGCGCCATCGGCGCGATCCCAAACTTGCCTTCATCAGGAGTTGAAAATGCTCGTTCAAGCCATCATGACCTCGCCGCCGATCACCGTAACGGCATCCTGCTCCGTTGCCGAAGCCGCGAAGCGAATGCTCGACAACAAGATCAGCGGCCTGCCGGTCGTTGATGCAGACGGAGCGCTCGTCGGTATCGTCAGCGACGGCGATTTCCTGCGCCGTAGTGAGCTGAACACCGAGCGTAAACGTTCCTGGCTACTCGAATGGCTGACCAGCCCGGGCAAGATCGCCGACGAATATGTCCGCGCTCATGGGCGACGGGTCGAGGAAGTGATGACCGCACCGGTCAGCGCGATCGCGCCAACCGCTCCGACCTGCTGCGCGCGCTGTCGCAAGCTCTGCCGGCCGCCGCCGTTTCCGCAAGCGATGCGCAGATCCAGGCAGCGATCGACACCGAGCTTGCCCGGCAGAGCTGGAGCCGTAACGGCTTCATCCATTGCCGGGTCACGAACGGCGTTGCCGAGCTGAGTGGCACCATCTTTGACGAACGCGAGCGTCTCGCCGCGAAAGTCGCGGTGGAGAATGTCCCGGGCGTGACGTCGATCAAGGACCAGCTCGTCTGGGTCGATCCCTATTATGGCGTCGCAATCCCGCCCCCGGAGACCGAGGCCAGACAGGGCTGAACTCAAGGGAAAACTATGGAACACCCGGCTCTCAACGATCGCATGGGGCAACTGCTGGCCACCTCGATGCTCGCAATGTCGGCAACGTTCGCACTTCTCTTTCCCGACAGGGAAAAACTCGCCGTCTCATCGGAAGGGTGAGGGTCAGGACGTCAAGTGCCGAAAAACCTGTTCGGTTTCGTGCTCCTCATGGGTCGCCATCATCAGATCGCGATTGCCGCCCTTTCGATCCTCCTCTTCCTCGCCGGTACCGCGCCGCTGGAAGTGCAAAGGCGCATCATCAACGCGGCCACAGGGGGCGCTTCCTACCAGGCCATCCTGATTCTTGTTTTCGCTTACCTCGGCCTCGCCCTTCTGGAAGGTCTGACCAAGCTGGCGTTGAACCTCTATCGCGGATGGGCCGGCGAGGTCGCGATCCGCTGGCTTCGCATGGGCGTGCTCGCCGCATCCGAGTGCTCTCACGAATCTCCCGTCGATGCACTCGCCGAAGGTGTCCAGCTTTCGATCGTCCTGGCCAAGGCGGAACCCGTCGGCATCTTCGCGCTCGGCGGCTATTATTTCGTCACTGGCAAGACTGAGATAGGCACGGTCGTCGCCTTCATCTCCGGTCTGTCCAAGATCACTGATCCCTGGGGGAACTGGTCGACTGGTACCGTGACCTCAAAGTCACCCAGGTCAAATACACCCTGATCCGCGATGCGAGCGATGCCGCCACCACTTTACGGGGCGAAGGCGGAAGTGCCGGCGCTGACGCCGTAAAGGCTTGGATCGTGGGCAGGGCTGTCTGCTCGGATGTCCGATGCCGCCTTCCCGATCTCGTTTATACGTTTGTCACGGAATTTGTGAGGATGCCTTACGGACGGCCACTTGCGACAACATCCGTCCCGTTCGGCGAAGGTTATCGTGCCATCCGAGGGCTTCTTCGATCAGATGCGGCGTATGCCCGCCGCGCAACAGCGCCCGCCGATAATATTCCGCGAGCATCTCCCGGTAGCTTGGGTGCACGCAATTGGCAATAATGACTTTGGCGCGCTCTCGTGGCGCCAGTCCGCGAAGATCGGCAAGACCGATTTCGGTAACGAGAATATCGACATCATGCTCGGTATGATCGACATGGCTGACCATCGGCACGACGCGTGAGATCGCCCCGTCCTTGGCAAGCGATTTCGTCACGAAGATCGACATATAGGCGTTGCGGGCGAAATCGCCGGAGCCGCCGATGCCGTTCATCATGTGCGTGCCGCCGACATGGGTCGAGTTAACGTTGCCGTAGATGTCCAATTCCAATGCCGTGTTGATCGCAATGATACCGAGCCGGCGGATGACTTCGGGATGGTTGCTGATTTCCTGCGGTCGCAGCACCAGCCGCTGTTTGTAGTGCTCGATCCCGGAAAGCACGCTGCGATGCCTTTGCGTCGAGAGTGTCATGGAGGATCCGGAAGCAAAGGCGAGCTTACCGGCATCGATCAGGTCGAAGGTCGAATCTTGCAGCACCTCGGAATAGAGGGTGAGATCGTGGAAGGGCGTCGCGGTGAAGCCATAAAGCACGGCATTGGCGATCGTCCCGATGCCGGCCTGCAGCGGCTGCAGCCTTTCCGTCAGCCGGCCACGCCGCACCTCGTTCAACAGGAATTCGGTCAGATGACCGGCGATCGCGTTGGTCTCGGCATCCGGCGGCTCCACCGTAGCGGCACTGTCGCTGCTCTGCGTGATGACGATTGCCGCGATCTTTTCCGCAGGGATAGGAATGAACGGCACGCCGATGCGGCAGTCGGGTGCCACGATCGGGATTGCCTCGCGGCTCGGCCGATTGGTCGGAATATAGATGTCGTGGAGCCCCTCGAGTGCTTCCGGCTGAGACAGGTTGATCTCGACGATCACTTTCGGGGCGAGAATCGCGAAACTCGCCGAATTTCCGACTGAGGTGGTCGGTACGATGCCGCCATCTTCTGTGATTGCGGTCGCTTCGACGACGGCGACGTCGACCGGCGTGAGTTGTCCGCTGCGCAGGGACTCGACGGTCTCGGAAAGATGCTGGTCGATGAACATCACGTCGCCGGCATTGATCGCCTCGCGCATGACAGGATCCGACTGGAAAGGCATGCGCCGCGCGATGACATGCGCCTCGACGAGAGTTCTATCGAGATTGTGGCCAAGCGAGGCGCCAGTCATCAGCGTGATCTTCAGCGGATCGCGCCTTGCCCTTTCCGCCAGAGCCAGCGGCACCGCTCTAGCCTCGCCGGCCCGCGTAAAGCCGCTCATGCCGACGGTCATCCCATCCGTGATCAGACGCGCCGCTTCATCGGCACTGACAATACGATCCCAGAGCTTCGCGCTTCGGAGACGGTCCTTGAACATAGCGAGCAGTCCTCAATGCGACATCAGGATAGGCAGGCTGATATTGGTCAGCACGGCTTGGGTAGCGCCGCCAAGCACGAATTCGCGCAGGCGCGAGTGACCGAAACCGCCCATGACGAGAAGGTCTGCTCGCAACTCGAAGGCCTTGGTCTGTAGCACTTCTCCGACCGGTTCGCCGTGCGCACGTACGCGTGTCGCCTCCGCCTTTACGCCGCTCTTCAGCAGATTCTCGACGAGATAATCGCCCGTCTCGTATTTCACGGGCTTCTCATCGATAACGGAGAGCAGACGGACCTTGGAAGCCCGCTCCAGGAAAAACGAGGCATCATGTGCCGCCCGTGCGGCAGCGCAGCTGCCATCCCAGGCGATGGCGACGTGGTCCATTCGGCCACCGAAAGGTGCAGACGGATACAGGAGGAGCGGCCGACCGGACGCAAATAGCACCGCCTCGACGATCGGACGGGAGATCCCGGCCGATTCCAGCAACACCAGATCGTAGGCGCGCGATGCTTCCGAAAGGACTTCGACGACGAAAGGCTCCGCAGTCTTGATCTCGCGCGTGCGTACGTCCACGCAAGCCGCTTTTGCCGCATCGACCGCCATCCGGGTCAGCGCCGAGGCACGCTTGCGACTGAGTGCCCCGGCGTCCCGCGCCATCTTCCCCGCATCGATGATCAGCGACGACAGTGCATTGGAAACGTCGGGAATGGTAATCTCCATTGCACAGACGGTAAGTGTCGCCTGCATGTGGTGTGCAAGTGCGACGGCGTTGGCAATCATGATTTCCGAAGTCGCATCCGGATAGGTGAGGAGCGGAAGAAAGAGGTGTTGCTTCATGCTAGTCTCCAGACGAAAGAGGCGAGACCTGATATTTGCTACAGTCTGGCATCGCTCTGGAATTACGAATTGACGTACGTCAAAGATGGCGCCCTGCTGAGTAACGATGGCGTTGATCAGTGGGCCCGCCTTCCGGCCGGCGCAAGGCATGAACCATTTCAGCAGATACTTGCCGGCTTGCTTTTGACATGCGCACCTTGCCGCCATGAAAGGAGATCGTCCGCGCTAATTCGGATGCGACCATCCGGTTCGACGTCGCCGCGATCATACTTCGCGGACGCAATGCGGCTGAACAGCTCGATATTTTCCTGAAGTCGGTTCTCGTCGCAACGTCGTGGTTCTGCGACCTCCAGAAGGGCTGCCCTGTCAATGACGACCATCTGATTTGCGCCGCCTGCATCCATCGCAAGCAACGCTTCGTCGCCGGACGACTTCATCATCCCACTGATCAGCTTTAATGACATCATCTTATCTCCGGACCGGTTGATCTCCCTGGAAAACTTGCCGCAGGAAAGCTCTTGGACGACCTCGGCAAGTTGCGGGAAACCATACCCCGGCTTGAAAAACATGCCTTGATAAATATCAAAGGAAATAGCTTGCCGAATGAATGGGGAAGGTAGGGTAGGGGAGCTACAAGAGCCACAGCAGCCTCGGATCAGGGCACGGATTATCGAACGTGACGGCCCAGGAACAGATAGGCGGTGGGATACAGCGGCATGCAAATCACTTGCTTGGTGAATAGCGGATCGACGGTTCGCATCCGTTCAAGAGCACTAAACGGGCGGGGCCCCGGCTGAGTCGTGCCGATTTGCAACGATTGCTTCGAGTCTTTCTCGCAACACCTGAGCGGGAACTGTAATCTTGGACGGATTTGGCTGGATCAGAACGTTTCAGTTACGGTATCCGTAGGACTGCGAAGCGATTTGCGCGAGCGGGACAGCTAGAGAAAGCAAGTCCGCATCTCCTAAAGCAGGACCTTGATGAACGCGGATATGATAGCCGCCTGGGCGGTGGAAAATGGATTCCATGCGATGGATTCCGGGAATTATCGTCGCCATGACAATGCAGGCGTGATCACGATTGAGATAAAGAGGATGTCATTCCTCCTCATCGATGAGAGGCAAGGATTGCGACCGCGCCTCATATCGCGGTTGTTCAAAGACATATCCCTCACAAGCGGGAGCGGCCGCTTGCAGGGTCTTCTTCTTGACCGCAATCCCGATCATTGAGCGCTAACGCTTCCCCCAGCCCAGCCAATTCAGGTGGCGGATCATGGCTGACGCCGATGAGCACCGTCGCAAACGTTCAACACGTTCAATATTTCTTCTTGCGAACGATCTTGTTGCCGCGGGGTCCGCTCACGACCGGTGTTCGGTCGCGGTTTTCGGCAAGCAGGTTCCGCCAGCGTTCCAGGCGATCGGCGACCAGGGCACCGCTTGCGACAGCTGCCTGGACCGCACACCCGGGTTCATGGGCATGGGTGCAATCGCGAAAGCGGCAAAGCGGCGCCAGTTCAGTTATTTCAGCAAAGAGGGTGTCTATACCGTCGGCACCATCACTCACGTAAAGCGTTCTTATTCCCGGCGTATCGATGACCCAGCCGCCGCCTGAAATTGCATGCAGGGATCGCGCCGTGGTTGTGTGCCGGCCCTGCGCGTCATATTCTCGGATGGTGCCTGTCTTTTGCTTTGTGTCGGATTCAGGCCCGGTCATGGTGTTCACCAGCGTTGATTTTCCGACACCAGAAGCTCCCACCAACGCAACCGTCTGGCCAACGCCGCACCAGGGCCTCAACAGGGAAACGGCGTCCGCGGAGCGCCCATTCAAGGCAATAACAGGCAGATCGCGTTGCAAAGCCTCGGCTTGCGCCTGGAACATGCCGGCATCTTCCGCGGTGTCGGCCTTCGTCAGCACAATCACCGGATTGCTCCCGGCCTGATTGGCCATGATCAGATAACGTTCCAGCCTCGCAAGATTGAAATCGGCATTGCACGAGGTCACGATCAACAGGGTGTCGATGTTGGCGGCAACAAGTTGCTGGCCACGCCCGCCTTCCGGGCGTCGTTGAAAGACGCTTTTTCGGTCGAGGCGTCTGATAAGTATGTTAGTCAGGGCATCGGCAAGAACCCAGTCGCCGACCGCGTAATCACCAGTACTGGTATTGGATGGAAATTCGAGGCCGACCGGCCCGGTGACATCGATTGCCTCGATGCGTGCCCGGTGAACTGAAGCGATGCGTCGGGGGATCAAATCCGCTTCGCTGGGCTGGACCTGGTCCGCGAAGAATTCAGACCACCCAAGCAGTTCCAGCGGTGAAGAAAGTCGGGAGCTGGTCAAATCTTGTTCCACGTTCGGTAAGGCCACCATAAAGGGTTTTTCCAATGATCTTCCGCGGCTTCTCGCCTAGCTGCGTGGATGATCCCGTTTTGGCAACGAGGTTGCGTAAGCAGCGGCTTCGCCGGGGTAGGGGAAATCGTCCCCGAGCTGACGGTCGCCATCGTAGACTTTGAAGGCAGGCCCTTCAACTTCAACGATCTTATAGCCATTCACGTATTCGATCTTCGGTGTTTTCCAGCCCATCAAAAGCGCTCCAGTCCGGTCCGAGGGTTCTCTCTGAAGATGGTGCCAAGACCTCATACTCGGCGGTCTATGACCTATCAGGTGCTTCACGATTAGCCAACGCCGGTTCGATCCCGTTCAAGACCACTGTACGTATGCAAATTCGGCAAAGAGTCACCGACAGGCCACGAGCAATCGTTGATGAGCGCATTCGCCAGTTCGGCACCTGTGACGTAGGATTGCAAGCTGAGTTTATTCTCCACAAAAGGGAATAGGCCAGGTCCATAAGCAACAATCCGCGAGCCGATGAAATTGTGAACCACTTCGAATCCCATGCAGGCGGCTGTAAAAGAGATCGAAGCATCAGGCGAGCACTATTGCGGCCTCAATCTCGCTGGTGGATTGTCCGGCGAGGTCCTTGGCGATCTCCGCAAGCAGTCGCTCGGTCAAGGCAGCATGGAAGTGACGGCGCAATTCCCCCAGCGAACGCGGGTCAGCAATCACAATCAATTTCCGAATTTGACTCTCGAGCACCTGCTTGTTGAGATAGCCTGCAACGGCAGCGGCAAAATCATCTTCCCTCAGCCGCTGGTCGTCCGGATTGGCTGCGCTGCTTCGATGTCGGATACCAGAGCCGGCATGAGCCGGTTCAAGAGCAGGCTCCGGCAGGGCGGCAAGATCGACATGCGGCTCGTGTCCCACGTTGCGAAAAAGCCGCAAACTCCGTCCGTCGATCACGGCAATGGTAACATCATTCGGCACGATCATCTCGTTCTCCGCTTCGTATATCAGTTAACGCTTTTCGGCTCATACCGCCCCGGGACTCGTGATTCCAGGCAGCGCTGTCTGGCTGCGATCCAGCCGCATTTCAAAATGAACCAACGTGGCAATTAAGCTTTGATTCACATCAATCATGGGTACGACGCGCAGACTTTCGACCCAAAGCTCCCTGTGACGCCATCGTTTTCCCGTGTGGAGGGATCCACATGCGTGATCTTCCGGCTATACCCTATGCGCTGATCTCGGGGAGCCAAGCGTGGTTTCGGTCGCAAATCTGACGCGCAAGGATGCGGAGGCATTCTGCGCGATCGCCCGCCAGGCAGGTGTCAGGACCCATACAACCGTCTATCCGCTTGCCTTAGCCAATACGGTGCTTGACGCTTGCGTGCCGGCCGATTGAGTGCAGCGGCTGTCTTGAAACGTTGAGCCACGAGCCTATTGCTGGGTTGCAACTGCGGATGTGATTTCGAGTTCCCGTATGGTTGCAATCAGCCGTGCAGCAAGCTGCGGCGTTCGCGCGGCGATGAAGCCATCCTGCTTGAGTTTCCCCGTGCAGTTGCAACTGAGGGACGTTCCATCCGTCTGCAGAACGACGCCGCCGGCAGCTTCGATAATCGCCTGGCCGGCAGCGCAGTCCCAGATCATCGTCGGAGCGAGCCGAAGATAGAAATCGGCCTCGGCCGCAGCCACCAGGGCGAATTTCAGCGATGACCCGATTTCTTCAACGTTGCAGGGCTGCAGCGTGGCCAGGAGCGCTTTTGTGCGAGGATCGAGATGAGAGCGGCTGACGAGCGCGATCGGATGACGCCGTCGAGCGAAAGGGCGTGGAAGGCTGCGGCGCTGCCCTCCGCCTGTTTGCTCGAATGCAAATCCACCGCCGTAGGAAAAGAAGAGCCGGTCACGGGCGGGGGCATAGATCAGTCCCGCGCTCGCATGGCTATTCTCGACTAGGGCGATATTGACGGCAAATTCGTCGCGACCTTTTATGAATTCCTTCGTGCCGTCGAGCGGATCGATTACGAGAACGGAATCCGAGTCCCTGCGGGCCTGAAAGACGAGGCTATCTTCTTCGCTGACGACAGGGATTGCCGGAAAGAGCGCCATGCATGCTGCGCGCAGGATTTCATTGCTTGCAAGATCGGCGGAGGTGACGGGTGAACCGTCCTGCTTGGCTCTTACGGCAACGTGGTCGTCCTGCAAAACGAGCGCGGCACCGCCGGCTTTCCGGATCACCGGGACCAGCGCTTCGACAAGCTCCCTTCTCGAAGACAGGTTCATCTTCATCTCCCAGCAACACCACGCCCTCGGTTTCATTTCTAAGATGCGGCGGCGCTCCGATCATTGATGCGGGTCAATGCATTGTCGCGGAATTGGGGCGATGTTTTCGATAGTGCGGCCATGTCAGCTGAAAGTTTGCAGATGATCACGGAAGACCAGTCGGCAACCATTTCCTTTCTCAACGGCGCGTTGTCCCGTGATGGGGAGCCTGTCGAAGTGATCGAGACGCACATCTCGCGCATTTTTCTTGCCGGGGACCGCGCCTACAAGATGAAGCGGGCTGTGAAGCTGCCCTATGCCGATTTTTCCTCGGCGGAGAAAAGACTTGCGACATGCCGGAAAGAGGTGGAATTGAACACGCCCACAGCGCCGGGCATCTACCTCGGCGTCAGAGCGATTACACTGGAAAAGGATGGTCGCCTTGCGCTTGATGGTCAGGGGATTGTGCATGATGCTCTGGTGGAGATGCGGCGTTTCGATCAGTCGCTGCTACTCGACCATATCGCCACCGCCGGCGGATTGACGCCGTCGATGATGACATCCCTTGCAAGGGCGATCGTCGCCTATCACCGTCTCGCCCCGGTCGTCGGTACCAGCGGCGGGGCGGCCAGCATGGCTGCGGTGCTGAAGGTCAATGAGGCCGGGTTTGCGACCAGTCATGTCTTTTCCACTGCGGAGGTGGAGGAACTGACCGCGGCGTTCGAGCGGCACCTCGCACAGCTCGCCGAGCTTCTGGACCGGCGGGAGCAGTCGGGCAAGGTTCGGCGTTGCCATGGCGACCTGCATCTCCGCAACATATTCCTGCTTGATGGCGAACCATGCCTGTTCGATTGCATCGAGTTCAACGATCAGATCGCCACGACCGATATTCTCTACGATCTCGCCTTCCTGCTGATGGACCTCTGGCATCGCGGGCATCCCGAGTTAGCGAACCTCGTGATGAACCGCTATCTCGACGAGACGGACGAGGACGATGGCTTTGCAGCGCTGCCGTTCTTCATCGCCGTCCGCGCTGCCGTGCGGGCGCATGTGATCGCCACTCAGGCGGAGGATGCCGGTGATCGTGCGGCGGTGTTGATCGATGAGGCGCGTTCCTATTTCCAGCTTGCTCGGTCTCAACTGCAGCAGGTGCCGGGACGGCTTGTCGCTGTCGGTGGCCTCAGCGGATCGGGAAAGACGACGCTTGCAGAAGTGCTGGCGCCGCGCATCGGCCTCGCGCCGGGTGCTCGCATCATCGAAAGCGACCGCATTCGCAAGGCAATGCACGGCGTTCCGGCGGAGACCAGACTGCCGCAGGCCGCATACCGGCCCGAAGTTTCCGCAAAGGTCTATCAGGAGATGGCCTGGCGAGCCCGTCTCATCCTGGCGGAAGGCGGTTCGGCGGTGGCCGATGCGGTCTTCGACAAGCCGGTCAACCGGCGGATGATCGAGGAAGCTGCGGAAGAAGGCCACCATCCCTTTTCGGCCTTCTGGCTCGAAGCCGATCCGGCATTGCTGTGGCAGCGCGTTGCGGCACGGGTTGGCAGTCCCTCCGACGCGACTGTCGATATCCTGGCGCACCAGCTCGCGCATGAGACGGGCGCCGTCGCATGGCCGCGCCTCGACGCCACGCAGCCCGCCGCAAGGCTCGCCGACGAGATCATGCGGCGCATTGAGGAGAAAGTCCTCGAGCCCGTCCCCTATCAGCCGGCAGACTGCTCTTCCTGATGAAGGCCGTGAGCGCTTGCTTCCTGGAGGTCTAGGATTCGTTACCGGACGATTGCGGATCGAACAGCGTTCCCTTTCACCACGGGCGATAGCGGCGGCATCCTCCAGCTTGCCGCTTGCCGCTTGGCAGCACGACGCCGATGGACAGCATGCCGCTCTGGCTGCAATACGCGATGGTGATTTCGCCCGCGCCGCATTTCGTCTCGATATCGCAGGCGATCCTTTATCGTGGCGCCGGCTGGGATGCCGTCTGGCCGGACGCCATCGCACTGAGCTTGATTGGTATTCTCTTTTTTGTGGGCGCGCTGATGCGCTTCCGCAGGGCGCTGGCCGAGGCGCGATAGGGGGAGGCGCGCAGCTATTCCACGCGGGTAATCGCTTGGGCAGTCGTGACAGGTCCGGGATGATCTGTCGCCAGACGAGGCTCTTGATGCATATTCTCTCATCTGAGGGCATTCCGGCCTAACGATGGTCAGGACCATGCATCGCCCTCAACCGGCGAATTGTCTCGCAGCCGCCAGGCTTTGATGAAACTGTCGTCTTCCTGCCGATCGCTTCGGCCGCTGCCTCCACCAATTGAAAAGCATATTCCACCGCTGCTTCCGTATCATCGGGGGAGAGTTTTTCCGCGCGGCAACGGATTTGAAGCAGCCGTCTGATCCGGCGTTTGATCCCACGCATAGCGGCGCCGTCCGAGTGAGCGAAAAGCTGTCGCAGGCAGCTGGTTGCGACCACTTCGGAAACCAGGAGCTTTCCCTCGATTTCGCCGAGCGTCGGCACGGCAAACCGCGCTCCTCCAGTCTGACAGTCACGATCTGTAACCAACATCGTCGTTCTCCTGTTACTTCGGCTTTCGATCATTCGTCGTTGAGCGCTCTTTTCACCCGGCGCAGGATCACCAATCGTCCCTTTCGATCGGCACTACGACGCAACCGCTCTTCCAGATCGAGAACGATTGACTGGTACTCATTGTGCCAATCGGGATGACCAACTTCTTGCAGTCACAGATCCGGCCGCGCCGTGAAAATACAAACTGGATCTGACATGGTGCCCTCGATTGCTTGAGCATCCTAACCGGCAGGAACACCGCCGCTTTGCGTCAGATCAATGAATTGTGAGAGCGAGGAAGATTAGGATTGATTTTCTCCAACAAGAAAGGCGATCCGATCATGACCATTAAAACTGTTTTGAGTGTCCTTGGCGTCAATCACTTCGAGGCAGATTTGAAGGGTGCCATTGATTTTTGTGAAACCCGCGGCGCTCACCTGACCGCAATGGTGATTTCGATGGGCGCGGCGCCCCCCATCGGTTCCGCCGAAGTTGTCTCGACCGTCTGGATCGAGGAACGCCAGCGGGAAGTCGACAGTCTGGCCGACAAGGCGTCCGAGATCAAAGCTATCCTCGCACGAAGCGAGGCCTCCTCCGAGGTACAGGAGATCTACACCGAATTCGCCTGGGCGGATGAAGATATCGCCGAGCGGGCACTCTATGCCGATCTCGTCCTGATCGGCCCGCAGGCTGCCGGTGACCGAGAGCTTCGGCGCAGAGTCATAGACGGCGCCTTGTTCCGGTCGCCGACACCGATGCTGATCAATCCGAAAAATACGAATATCGGACTTGCTCCCAAGTCAATCCTACTGGCGTGGGACTCCAGCGACGAGGCCTCGCGGGCAGCGCGCCAGTCGATCGAGTTTCTGCAGGCTGCAGAATCGGTACATGTTACCCTCGTCGATCCGCGGGCATCATCATCTGCGAATGGCGAAGAGCCCGGCGCTGACGTTGCCACCTTTCTGGCACGGCACGGGATAGAGGTTGATGTGGATTGCGTCGCAAGCGGCGGCCGCCGCGTCGGCGAGGTACTACGCCAGCATTCGGTGGACGTCGCCGCCGACATGATCGTCATGGGCGCATATAATCATTCTCGACTGCAGCAGCGTCTTTTTGGCGGTGTGACGCGGTCGATGGTGGAGGAAACCAAGATTCCTCTCTTCCTCGCCCACTGAGCAAGACGCCCGGGACCCTCCTGGGCGTCTTTCCCTGACGATCTTTTTTTCACTCGACTGAGAGCGCCGCACGACCGGTAGACGTTTTCATTCGCGCGCATCCATTCGACCTTTCGGCCGGGCATTGAAAAAGCTGTCGTCTCAGTTCCCGTGGCCCTGGTGTCGCCAGGGTATGGACCGCCGGCGCAATAGTCGTTATTTGCACGCCACGTTGCGATGCTGAAAACGTCGCCGATCACCGCAGACACCCAAGGCTTCTCAC
>NZ_JAPCZO010000043.1:0-36676 GCF_025941625.1 Rhizobium acaciae | reverse complement strand
TTCAAACCGTCTCGCCGAAAGAGCGCCAAAACTACTTCAAAGAAGCCGGATATGAACGGACATAAAACAATCCCGCTCTAGTACGAAAGGCTGCGGCCCGGAATGAAATCCCGTTCCGCTCAGGAACGGAAGCGCAGATTCCGCCGGCTGAGCTGGCTGACCGAGGTGCAGCCCATCAGCTTCATGCCGCGCTCGATCTCGGTGCGCATCGTCTCCAGCGCCCGTTCGACGCCGGGCTGTCCGGCAGCGGCAAGCGGGAAGAGATAGTAGCGCCCGAGCCCGACGGCCTTCGCCCCCAGCGACAGCGCTTTAAGAACATGCGTTCCCCGCTGCACACCGCCATCCATCATCACGTCGATCCGGTCGCCCACGGCGTCGACGATCTCGGCCAGCTGGTCGAATGCGCTGCGCGAGCCGTCGAGCTGGCGCCCGCCATGATTGGAAAGCACGATGCCGCTGCAGCCGATCTCGGCCGCGCGCTTGGCGTCTTCGACCGACATGATGCCCTTCAGGCAGAATGGCCCGCCCCATTCGCGCACCATCTCCGCCACATCGTCCCACGACATCGAGGGGTCGAGCATCTCGGTGAAGTATCGGCTGATCGACAGCGCGCCACCATCCATCTTGACGTGGTTTTCGAGCTGCGGCAGCCGGAAGCGCTCGTGCGTCAGCCAGTCGATCGCCCAGGAGGGCTTGATCGCGAACTGGGTCATGCCGGCAAGATTGAGCTTGAAGGGAATGGCAAAGCCCGTGCGCTTGTCGCGCTCGCGGTTGCCGCCGGTGATGCTGTCGACCGTCAGCATCATCGCCTGCACGCCGGCATTTTTCGCTCGCACCATCATCTCGCGGTTGAGGCCGCGGTCCTTGTGGAAATAGAACTGATAGACCTGCGGCCCGTTGCTGATCTGTCTCGCTTCCTCCAGGCTGATCGTGCCGAGCGAGGAGACGCCGAACATCGTCCCGTGTTTTGCCGCCGCTGCCGCGACCGCCCGCTCCCCCTGGTGGTGGAAAAGGCGCTGCAACGCCGTCGGTGAGCAATAGACCGGCATTGCGAGCTTCTGCCCCATGACGGTCACCGACATGTCGACATCGGCCACACCGCGCAAGACGTCAGGCACCAGATCGCAGGCCTCGAAGGCCGCGGTATTGCGCCGGTACGTCACCTCGTCATCGGCGCCGCCGTCTATATAGTCGAATATCGGTCCGGGAAGACGCCGTTTGGCCATGCGCCGGAAATCGTGAAAATTATAGCAGTCTGTCAGGCGCATTTCGTTCCTCGATACCCTGTTCCCGTGCCAGGAAGATCCGCCCTTCGCAAGTGAAGGGCGCAGCCTCGTTCAGGGAACGATCAGCGTTCCGACGCCGTGTTCGGTGAAGATCTCGAGCAGGACGGAATGGGCGGTCTTGCCGTTCAGGATGACGACACCCTGCACGCCGGCCTTGATCGCATCCATGCAGGTCTCGACCTTCGGGATCATGCCGCCCGAAATCGTGCCATCGGCGATCAGCGCATGCGCTTCGGCGACCGAAAGCTCCTTGATCAGTTGGCCGTTCTTGTCGAGTACGCCGGGCACATCGGTCAGGAACAGCAGCCGGGTGGCGTTCAACGCGCCGGCAATTGCGCCGGCGAAGGTATCGGCGTTGATATTGTAGGTGGCGCCGTCGCGGCCAGGCGCCACGGGGGCGATGACCGGGATCATCTCGGAGCGGGCAAGCAGATCGAGCAGCGTCCGGTCGACCTCGACCACTTCGCCGACGAAACCGAGATCGAGCACGCGCTCGATGTTCGAATCCGGATCCTTCACGGTCTTGCGCGCCTTTTCGGCGAAGACCATGTTGCCGTCCTTGCCGCAAAGGCCGATCGCCCATTCGCCGGTCTGGTTGATGAGCGCGACGATTTCCTTGTTGATCGAGCCGGCGAGCACCATCTCGACGATCTCGACCGTTTTCTGGTCGGTGACGCGAAGGCCGCCCTCGAATTTCGATTCGATGCCCATCTTGCTCAGCATGGCGCCGATCTGCGGGCCGCCGCCGTGAACGACGATCGGGTTGACGCCCGATTGCTTCAACAGCGCGATGTCGCTGGCAAAGGCCTTGCCGAGCTCGGGATTGCCCATGGCGTGGCCGCCATATTTCACGACAATCGTCTTGTTCTCGTAACGCTGCATGAAGGGCAGTGCCTTGGCCAGAAGCCGTGCCTGCATTTCGCTTTCGGTTTCGTTCATGGGAACCCCGCAGAATTGTTCGCGGCCTTTTATCGCAAGTTTCTGGCAGAGGGAATAATCCAGAGGGCAATAGTTTTTCGTATCTATCGCGGAGCCGGACGCCGTTACCGTCTGGCGCACGCAAGCTTGAGATAGGGAACGGCATGCAAGGCGATGACATCGCAGACTTGATCGGCCGCGTCGCACTCGGCGATCGCAGGGCTTTCGTGGCCCTCTACAATCAGACCGGACCGAAACTTTTGTCGATCTGCCTGCGTATCTTGAAGGATCGCACGCAAGCCGAAGAAGCTCTGCAGGAAGTCTATATCAGCATATGGCAACGCGCTCGCAGCTTCTCTGTCGCCTCGGGTTCGTCCTCGGCATGGCTGGCCGCAATTGCCCGCAACCGGTCGATCGATGCGCTGCGGGCGCGCAAGCCAGTCGCCGACGAATTGGACACGGTCTACGATCTTGCCGATGCCGGACCCGATCCGGAAATGCAGACGGTGGCCAAGGATGAAGGAAGGCGGATTGACACCTGCATGGAAGAGTTGGAAGCTGATCGTGCGGTCGCGGTGAAACGGGCTTATGTCGAAGGGCTGAGCTATCAGGAACTGGCCGATCAGTTTGGTGTCCCGCTGAACACGATGCGGACCTGGCTCAGGCGCAGCCTCTTGAAACTGAGAGAGTGCATGGAACGATGACATCGCCCGACAAAAGCAAGGGAGACCGCTCCCGCGACGAGGTTCTCGCCGGCGAATATGTGCTTGGCGTCCTGTCGTTGCAGGATCGCCGGGTGGTGGAAGAGCGCATGCGCCACGACCGCCCCTTCGCCGCGATCGTCAGCCGCTGGGAAACCAACCTCTCCGCCTTCAACGACGAGTATGAAGGCGTTGCTCCGAACCGGGAAACCTTCAAGCAGATCGAGGCGCGGCTGTTCGGCGATGGCCAGAAGCCCCTCTCCTTTTCGCAGGGGCTCTGGAATTCCGCCGTTTTCTGGCGCTCGCTGAGCTTCGCCTGCATCGTCGTCGCCGCCAGCGCCGTCATCTTCGCCTCCGGCGTGGTGCCGGAGCCGCAGGGGCCTGCACCATTGGTGGCCTCGCTTTCGGGCCAGAACAGCACCATCAATCTTCTTGCCTCCTACGAGCTTCAGAGCGGCCGGCTGAAAATCGTGCCCGTCGCCGCCGGCAAGCCGGAGGAGAAGTCGCTGGAACTCTGGCTGGTCCCGGGCAGCGGCATGACGAGATCGCTCGGCGTCTTCCAGCCGGGCGAAAGCGGTGAACTCGTTATTCCCGCCGAACTGCGCAGCATGATAGCCGATGGCGCAACGCTTGCCGTCAGTCTCGAACCCTTCGGCGGTTCGCCGACCGGCCAGGCGACTGGTCCGGTGATCGCAAGCGGTCCCCTGCACCGGCCATAATCGCACCGGCCATAACATAAATCATGTCTCCTTGCTGAAACTCTTCGGCGCGGCCCTCCGTAGTTCGAAATGTCCGGACGACGCTCAGGCATAAAGCCCGCGGATGGTGTCCGGTGAGGAGAAAATCATGATCAAGTCCGTATTACGCGGCTTCGCGCTCGCCACTGCCATGTCCGCCGTCGCCTTTGCCGCCGCGAAAAACCCGACGGTCGGCGGTGCGGCGATGTTCGATAGCAAGAACATCATCGAGAATGCCGTGAATTCCAAGGATCACACGACGCTGGTCGCAGCCGTCAAGGCGGCCGGCCTCGTTGGCACGCTCGAGGGCAAGGGCCCATTCACCGTCTTTGCGCCGACCAACGAAGCTTTCGCCGCCCTGCCGAAGGGTACCGTCGATACGCTCCTGAAGCCGGAAAACAAGGCAACGCTGACCAAGGTTTTGACCTGCCACGTCGTTGCCGCCGATGCGATGGCCAAGACCGTTGCCAAGATGATCAAGGATGACGGCGGCGAGCACGACATCAAGACCGTCGGCGGCTGCGTGCTGAAAGCTAAGGAAAACATGGGCAAGATCACCCTGACCGATGAAAACGGCGGCGTCTCCCATGTGACGATCGCCGACGTCAAGCAGTCGAACGGCGTCATCCACGTCGTCGACAAGGTGCTGCTGCCGAAGATGTAAGCCCGCTCGTATCGGCAGACGCATTGGGGCGCTCCTAGAGCAATTCCAGGAAAGGTGCAGAGCGGTTTTCCGTCCGGAATTGCGCAAAAACAAAAGGTTAGAGCGGTTCTACGCTTCCATAAAAAGCTGAACCGCTCTAAGGGCGCCCCAAACACAGATTGATGAGGTGGCTAGCGCATAACCCCGAAATCGGAATCGATTTTCGGAAAGGATTACGCGCAGATTCAAAGTCATAGAGCGTCCTTAGCGGGTCTGAAAAGACGCGCGGCGCTCTATCGGGCCGCTTCGGCTCTCGGGAAGACGAGGGTGACACTCATGCCGGTATCAGGGGACGAGCTGACTTCGACCTCGGCGCGGGCGTTTTGTTTCAGCGACTGTACGATCATCGCGCTTAGCTTCCCAGGCTGCGGCCAAGTTACATCCTGGGGAAGACCGACCCCGTTATCAGCAACGGTAATCCTGCAGCCGGTATCGCCGACCACACAGCGAAGCGTGATTTCTCCGCCATCGCGCCCCACGAAAGCATGCTTCAGCGTATTGGTGAGGAGTTCGTTGATGACGAGGCCGGCCGGCATGGCGACATCGACGGAAACCGGCCAGGTATCGACCTTCATGTCCAGCCGGATCCCTTCCACGGCATGGGCCGCCATCACCGAGGCGGCAATCTGGCTGACATAGGTGCCAAGATCGACTGTGGCGCCTTTCTCTTCGTCCGACAGCGAACGATAGAGAAGGGCCAAGGCTTCAATCCGCCCGGCAAGCCGCGCAAATCTCTCGCTTTCCTCATTCTGCTGAGCATTGCGCGCCTCCATTCGGATGAGCGCCGTGATCATCTGAAGATTGTTCTTCACGCGATGCTGAAGTTCACGCAGAAGGACATCTTTCTCCGTCAGCAGTTCGCTGAAACTCTCAGCGGCCGTCGCCTCATTGCGGGCAGCAAAGGCCACCAATCGGAAAAGCGGCGTGTCATCATCGTCGACGATGGTATTCGACCAGACATCGATAACGACCGTGCTCTCGGGTTCGGCCACCAGCGAGAAGGCACCAATATACTCCTCCGCAGAGGTCACAGCGGCCGTGAGCGGCACCTCTCCGGAGACGGCGGTGGAGTTCAATTCAATTTCCGGCCAAGGTTTTCCCTGGACCTCGGTTGCCTCAAGCGCCGTCAGCCGTTCGAATTCGAGGTTGACGTAAATCAGCGGTTCATTGCCAGCGAGTTCGGAGACAGCCACCGCGAATGGCACATGATCGAGAAAGTGTCGAAACCGGCTGTCATCAAGGGCTTCGGCAAGATGGGGCAAGTTGCCGACGCCTTCCGGCGAAAGCGGCTGGTCGTTGCTTTCAGTCATCAAATATTACTCGTGGACGCGGCTGCTCCTGCGCAGCAGGAGAACTAGGGTTGCTTCAAAAACTGCAGGGACGCAAGCGCAATCAACGCCGGTCAGTCCACGCAAGCCGTTTCTTAACTCGGCGATTGTTCGTGATTTAAGTCCGGTCATACGTAAATGACGTCAGCAGGGTCGTGACGAAATTGCTCGCCCTTTCCTTGACCAGCACTTCCGTCCATTCATCAGTCCCGCGCAGCCGCAAATCCGTGTAAATACTGTCGACGGCCGCTTCTTCGATACGCTTGATATGCGTCTTGAACGAAGCCTCGCCGCCGCCGTGATACATATCTCTGATCACCATGCGCAGAATTTCCTGAATAGCGATCTGCCAGGCCGTATTGATCGACTGAAGTTCCTGCGGAGTCTCTGCCATTGATGCTTCCATGATGTGAGTGAATGCCAGCACGCTTTGGGTCGTGCTGCAGCGCGCGATCTGCAAGCCCGTCGCTTCAGACGCGTTCAAATATCGAGCCGTGGCGATCTGGTTGTGGTCTCAGCGGGCCCTGGCGCGTTTTGCAATGAGGGCAGAGGTTGCCGATGAACGATTACTATGTTCCCGCGCAAGCCGTGCCTCCCGAAGCCGCAACGTCTTTGCCTGTTGCGATTGGGCGTCGGATTCGAGTTCTTCGGCCGCCTGGTTCTTCGCGAAGAACTGGGTCTGGACGTTGCCGAAGGCAATCTCCGCCCGCTGGCGCGATTTGCTGTATGTCTCTGTCATGTTGGCTCCGATATGGGTGGGCTCGACGCGCGAGCGAAAACAAAAAAGGCCAGGCAAATCGCCTGGCCTTGGATGGATAACGTGCTTCCGGCAGTGCCAGTACATCCGTGGTCAAAGGAAAGCAGATATCGATTTAAGCGTTCTGGAGATTGCACGCGGACATTTTGCCCGACTTGTTGTCACGCTCGAGGTCGAAGCCGATCTTCTGGCCTTCGACGAGTTCGCGCATTCCGGCGCGCTCGACGGCGGAGATGTGAACGAAGGCGTCATCGCCGCCATTGTCAGGCTGAATGAAGCCGAAGCCTTTGGTGGAATTGAACCATTTAACTGTGCCAGTGGCCATGATGATGAACCCTTTCATAGCAATATTGAAGAACCGCAACGCCAAGGCGATGCGGAGGGTGACAGCGATTTTTGAAAGGAAGTTCGTTCAGAGCGCGGTGCCAATCGCGCGATAACCAAGCCAGCAAGCAAAATTCGATGATCGCTATCTAGCTCATCAAAGCTGCATCGTCAACCTTTAGTTTTCAATTAGAAATAGATTCAACTTTGGAATGCTGCTGAGGCCTTTACACCAGACAGGTCGCCGCGTCCGGCCCGCGTACGCCCTCTACTTCCAGCGGGCAATGCCGACGGTTTCGGCGATCGCTTGGCGCAATTCGTCCAGCCCGTCGCCCTTTTCGGACGAGGTGGACAGCACGCCGGGATAGGCGGCCGGGCGCTTGCGGATCTTTTCCGCCGTTTCGGCAATGAGCTTCGGCACACCAGCCGCTTTGATCTTGTCGGTCTTGGTGAGCACGATCTGGTAGGAGACGGCGGCCTTGTCGAGCAGATCAAGCACGTCATCGTCGTTCTTCTTGATGCCGTGGCGGCTGTCGATCAGCACATAGACGCGCTTCAGCGTTGCGCGGCCGCGCAGATAATCGAAGACGAGCTTGGTCCACTTGTCGACCTGCTCCTTCGGCGCCTGCGCATAACCATAGCCCGGCATGTCGACGATCGCCGTCGGCGGCAGGTCACCGCCTTCGCCGGAATAACCATCCGGAACGAAATAGTTCAGTTCCTGCGTGCGTCCCGGCGTATTCGAGGTGCGCGCCAGGCCCTTCTGGCCGACCAGCGCATTGATCAGCGAGGATTTGCCGACATTCGAGCGACCGGCGAAGGCCACTTCCAACGGCCCTTCCGGCGGCAGGAAATTCAGGGACGGCACGCCGCGGATGAAGATCCATGGGTGGCCGAAGAGCGGCTTTTCGGTTTCGGGCATGCTGGTTCTGCAATCTCTGGGTTCGGTCTTTTACCGGGCTTCATGGTTTTGCGGGCGGATGTCAAGCTTTTCAGGCGCCTGCGCGGCATGCCTTGTTTCCTTCTTCCGCTGCCGGAAAAGAAAAGCCCCGCCGGAGCGGGGCTTGGCAAGCGTCATTTCGACGGCGCTTCTTTGCGTCGGAACAGACCCTTCAGATTGTCAAAGAGTTCGACCTTGACGCCGTGGCGCTTCATGATCAGCCCCTGCTGCGCCACCGAGAGCGTGTTGTTCCAGGCCCAGTAGATGACCAGGCCGGCCGGGAAGCTTGCCAGCATGAACATGAATACCAGCGGCATCCAGTTGAAGATCATCGCCTGTGTCGGATCGGGCGGCGTCGGGTTCATGCGCATCTGCACGAACATGGTGACGCCCATGATCAGCGGCCAGACGCCGAGGTGCAGCAGCGTCGGCCCCTCGAAAGGCAGCAGGCCGAACAGATTGACGATCGTCGTCGGATCGGGCGCCGAAAGGTCCTTGATCCAGCCGAAGAAGGGTGCGTGCCGCATCTCGATGGTGATATAGATCACCTTATAGAGCGAGAAAAAGATCGGGATCTGCAGCGCCACCGGCCAGCAGCCGGCGATCGGGTTGATCTTTTCTTCCTTGTAGAGCTGCATCGTTGCCTGCTGCAGCCCCATGCGGTCGTCGGCGAATTTCGCCTTCAGTTCCTCCATCTTCGGCTGCATGCGCTTCATGTTCGCCATCGAAGCGTACTGCTTGCTGGCGAGCGGGAAGAACAGAGCCTTGACGACGATGGTGGTGCACAGGATCGCCACGCCGAAATTGCCGAAGTAGCGGAAGAAGAAGTCCATCAGCTTGAACATCGGCTTGGTGATGAAATAGAACCAGCCCCAGTCGATCAGCCGGTCGAATTTCGGGATCGAATAGCTGGCCTCATAACCGTCGATAACAGGCACTTCCTTGGCGCCGGCGAAGACGAGGTTCTTCAGCTCGATCGATTGGCCCGGCGCAACGGTGAAGGCATCGTCCTTGTAGTCGGCCTGATAGCGCGGCTGGCCATCGGCGAAATAGGAGAAATGCGCCTCATAGGCGGCACTCTGCGGCGGAACGATAGTTGCCGCCCAATATTTGTCGGTGATGCCAAGCCAGCCGCCGGTGGACTTCGCCGGTGCCACGGCTTCCTTCTCGACGGCGCTATATTTGGTTTCGATGAGGCCGTCATCGCCGATCACGCCGATGAAGCCTTCATGCAGGACGTAGACGGACGGCGTCGTCGGCTTGTTGTAGCGCGTCACGCGGCCGTAGGAAGAGAGCGCAGCGGGCGCCTGGCCTGTGTTTTCGATCTTGTCGGCGACGGTGAACATGTAGCGTTCGTCGACGGAAATAGTGCGGGTGAAGGTCAGGCCCTTGTCATTGGTGTAGGAAAGCGTCACCGGCGTCTTTTCGGTGAGCTTGGCGCCCTCAGGTGCGGTCCAGAGCGTCGAGGGACCGGGAACGCTGCCCGTCGCGTCGCTGCCGATATAGCCGAGTTCGGTGAAATAGCCGTCCTTGGTTTCCGCCGGGCTGAACAGCGTGATGATCGGGCTCGAGTCGTCGACGGTCTCGTGATAGCCCTTGAGCTTCAGATCGTCGAGACGGGCGCCGGCAAGGTTGATCGAGCCGGAAAGTGCCGGGGTGTCGATGACGACGCGCGGGGACTTCTGCAGCGCCTGCTCGAGCGTCGCCGTCGCGGCCGCCTGGCCGGAAGGGGCCGCGCCGCTCGTCTGGGCCGGTGCCTGGCCGCCTGCTGCGGGCTGCTGCACCTGCTCGGTCTGCTGCTGCGCCTTCTGGGCTTCCTGCGCCTTGCGCTGGGCCTCGATGCGCGGATTCATATAGAGAAACTGCCAGCCGAGGACGATCAGCACCGAGAGAGCGATCGCAATGAAATAATTGCGGTTGTTTTCCATCATACGTTCCTGGGGCGTCCGTCTCCGGAGCGCCGGTGTTTCGGCCTGGTTTCCACGCGGGATTTCAGTTCCGCGGCCAATTCCTGGAAGGACGCGTCAAGCACGTCCCTGCGCGCGACAACCACATAGTCGTGTCCGGGCTGCATTGCAAACCCCGCATGAAGCCGCACCGCCTCTTTCAGGCGGCGGCGCATACGGTTCCGTTCGACCGCGTTGCCATGTTTTTTGGTGACTGTAAAACCGACGCGTGCCTGGCTGTCGGGTTCCTTCCGGTCGAGGACTTCGAGAAGGAAGAGGCCGCCCCGGCGTTTTTCGCCCTCGCGCGCGGCAAGAAACTGCGGGCGGCTCTTCAGCCGCCCGACAGTGTGTTTCTTCTCACTGATCGTCAATTCGCCCGCCATCTCTTACCGGGCAACCCGGCTTACGCCGACAGACGATTGCGGCCCTGCGCGCGGCGGGCTGCGATGACCTTGCGGCCACCCTTCGTGGACATGCGGGCACGGAAACCGTGGCGACGCTTGCGAACAAGCTTGGATGGTTGGTAGGTACGCTTCATTTATTTTAAACACCGCGGAGTGCGGCCCTTCTTGAATTTGCATAATGCAAGGAGCGTTGTTTTTCGAACGGGCGGGCCATGAAAGGCCTGAGTTACCGGACGTGCGCGGGCTTATAAGGATGAAGCCCATAAAAGTCAATTATGCCGGATAATTTCACTCTGCGCTGCTGGCTCAGAAAGTAATTTCGCACACTGGTATTAATAAATTTGGCCTGCCCTGAGTGGTTGTAATTTTCGCCGAGGCAGTCCAATTACCCCGGTTTTCAGGCGCTTAGGCGCCCGAGCCGCATTCGGCATGGATCATTGCCGAAGCCACAATCGTAAATATTAGAAATCTAACTTTAATAAATTTCGCCGATATTCAACGCATCGACTGGGAGTTTGATTTCCAGGCAGTGGCGTAGCTAGGAGCATTGCATTGAAGATCCGGGGCAAAATTAATCTGCTGGTTTGCGTGATGGGCGCGGTGGCGCTTTTGATCGGTGCAACGGCGTTGTCCGCCATGCACGAATACAGTCGCAACCTGACGGCTTACGAGCATGCCGCCAGCCGCGCCTATGCCGGCGAACGCCTCAACCGTTTCGTCACCGCCGTGGTTATGGAATCGCGCGGCATTTATGCCGCCAAAACGATCAAGGATACGCCGAACTTCGCCAAGGGCCTGATGGCCGGCCTCGACGAGATCGACAAGGTCATCTCGGGCTGGGCGCCGCTCGTTCCCGAGAGCCAGAAGGCCGATTTTGCCAAGCTTGTCGCCCGCGCCGCGGAATTCCGCACCTTCCGCACGGAGACCGCCCGCCTCGGCACGGAAGTCGGCCCCGAGGCTGCGAACCAACAGGGCAACAACGACGCCAACCGCGCCAACCGCAAGGCGTTCCAGGCGGAAATCGACGCCGTCGTCGCCACCGACAAGGCAGCGCTCGAAACCGTCAACGCCGAGATCGAGAGCTTCCGCTCCTGGGTGCTGATGCTCGTGCTCAGCATCACCGGTATCGGCATCGCCGTCGGCATCGGCATGGGCTTCTATATCGGCACCAGCCATCTGAGCCGCCCGATCAAGCGCGTCACCCATGCGATCAAGGAAGTCGCCGACGGCAATTTCGACGCCGAGGTCCCCTTTGCCGGCCGTCCGGATGAAATCGGCGAGATGGCCGCAGCGGTTGCGGTCTTCAAGGCGAACGGTCTTGCCGTCAAGCGCTTGAATGCCCAGGAGGCAGCGATGCGCGCCAAGAGCGACGACCTGCAGTCAAGCATGTCCGTCGTCGTGGCTGCTGCTGCGGCCGGCGATTTCGGCCATCGCATCAGTAAGGACTACGAGGACGACAACCTCAACCAGTTCGCCGGCAACATCAACACGCTGCTGTCGAGCGTCGATGCCGGCATCGGCGAGACCCGCCGCGTCATCGCAAGCCTTGCCGAAGGCGATCTGACCCAGACCATGAGCGGCAACTTCCAGGGCGCCTTCGCCGAGTTGCAGCAGAACGTCAACAATACCTTCGTCACCCTGCAGGCGACGATGCGCGAAGTGCGCGAGACGACGGAAGCGATGAATGGCAACACCGCCGAGCTGCGCAATGCCAGCGATGACCTGTCGAAGCGCACCGAACAGCAGGCTGCCGCTCTCGAACAGACCTCGGCAGCGCTCGACGAGATCACCGCCGTCGTCCAGAATTCCACCGAGCGGGCGCATGAGGCCACCATCATGGTGTCCGAAGCCAAGGAGAATGCCGGCCGCTCCGGCGTCGTCGTGGGCAATGCCGTCGAGGCCATGGGCCGCATCGAGCAGGCCTCGCGCGAAATCAGCCAGATCATCAACGTCATCGATGAGATCGCCTTCCAGACCAACCTCTTGGCGCTGAATGCCGGTGTCGAGGCGGCACGCGCCGGCGATGCCGGAAAGGGCTTCGCGGTGGTCGCGCAGGAGGTGCGGGAATTGGCCCAGCGTTCGGCAACGGCTGCCAAGGACATCAAGGCGCTGATCACCAAGTCGGGCAACGAGGTGCAGGTTGGCGTGAAGCTGGTCCAGGCGACCGGCGAGGCGCTGGCCGAAATCGGCACCCGCGTTATCGCCATCAACGATCATATCCATTCGATCGCCACCGCCGCGACCGAACAGTCGACCGGCCTCAAGGAAGTCAATACCGCCGTCAACCAGATGGACCAGGTGACACAGCAGAATGCCGCGATGGTGGAAGAGACCTCCGCCGCCACGCACAGGCTGTCGGCCGAAGCCGGTGGACTGGTGCGCCTCATTGCCCGCTTCAAGCTGCCGGATGATATGCCGACGCCCGTGGCGCTCGTCCGCAGCGAGCCGCAAAGACCGGTCGCCTCGCCCGCCCGCCGGGCGATTGCCAAGGTCGCCCGCGCCTTTGGCGGCAATGCGGCCGCAGCCGAGCAGAGCTGGGAAGAGTTTTGATCCTCAGTGCAATTCCAGGAAAAGTGTGAAAGCGGTTTTCTGTCCGGAATTGCGCAAAATAAAAAACTCGGGTCACGCCACTCTAACGCCGCCTCCGGGCGGCGTTTCTTTGTGACGACGTGACGCTGCTCGCAAAGATTTGAAAGCGGAGCATCTTGGTCTAATATAGAGCTCAACGGTAAGGGCGGCTGAAGTGCTGCCGATCGGGCGAGACGAGAATGCCGATAACAGACCAGGGCGACAAACCTTCGGCGCAAAATCCGGCGGCCGGCGAGGCCGCAAGGGCGCCGTGCCCGCCTGCCCGCCTGTTCGGCGGTCTCTCCGGCAAGCTGCTCTGGCTCACCGTCTTCTTTATCATGCTCGCCGAAATCCTGATCTTCTTTCCCTCGGTCGCCAGCATGCGCGTGCGCTGGCTGCAGGACAGGCTGAACACCGCCGCTGCCGCCGCCATCGTCATTGACGGGCTGCAGCCGGTCGAGCTGCCGCGCGCGCTGCAAAAGGAGACGCTGGAGGCAACCGGCACCAAGGCGATCGTGCTGCGCAAGGACGGCACCTCGCGGCTGCTGGCGACGACCGACATGCCGGCCTCCGTCGATGAAGCCTATGATCTCACCGACGTGCCGCCGGTGACGGCGATAAGCGATGCGCTCGACACGCTGGTCTTCGGCGGCAGCAGGATAATCCGCGTCTATGGCCCCGTCGGGGAAACCAACACCGGCGTCGAGGTGGTGATGAAGGACCGGCCGCTGCGCAGGGCGATGTTGGTCTATTCCCGCAATGTCCTGTTACTGTCGGTGCTGATCTCGCTGTTCACGGCGACGCTGATCTTCTTTGCGATCAACCGCATCCTCATCGGCCCGATCCGCCGGCTGACCGGCAGCATGCAGCAATTCTCCTCCGATCCTGACAACCCGGCCCATATCTATATCGGCGACGGCGGTCGCGACGAATTGGCGGTCGCCGGCCGCAACCTCACCTCGATGCAGATGGAACTGCAGAAGACGCTGAAGCAGCAGAAGAACCTGGCCGCTCTCGGCCTCGCCGTCTCCAAGATCAATCACGACATGCGCAATATCCTGGCGTCGGCGCAGCTGATGTCGGATCGGCTGGTCGATGTCGATGACCCGATGGTGAAAAGCTTTGCCCCGAAGCTCTTGCGCACCATCGACCGCGCCGTCGGTTACACCACCGAGGTGTTGTCCTATGGCAAGGCGAGCGAATCTGCGCCGCGCCGCCGCCATATCCGCCTTTTGGAACTGACCCAGGACGTCAAGGACATGCTGGCGATCGATCCGCAAAGCGGCATCGAATTTGTCGAGCAGATCGGCGCCGAACTTGAGGTCGATGCCGATGGCGAGCAGCTTTTCCGCGTCATCCACAATCTCTGCCGCAACGCGCTGCAGGCGCTGACGTCGCCGGGCGAGGGCGGCCCGGGTTCCGTCAGGCGCATCACCGTCTCCGCCCAGCGCGTCGGCAGCGTCGTCAGCATCACGGTGGATGATACCGGTCCCGGCATGCCGCTGAAGGCGCGCCAGAACCTCTTTGCCGCCTTCCGCGGCTCCGCCCGCTCCGGCGGCACCGGCCTCGGCCTCACCATCGCCCGCGAGCTGGTGCTCGCCCATGGCGGCACGATCGCGCTGGTGGAAAAACCGACGGTCGGCACGCAGTTCCGCATCGAGATCCCCGATCGCCCGGTTTCGCTGGAGGATTACCGCAGCCGGACGCATATTGAAAAGTGACGGGGTTTACCAAGGCGCGGCTTCGGGCAGACAAAGACGCGATTTTTTCAGAAATGCTCTTGCATTGTCCCGAAGGACGTTTTAGAGGATCGCCACGCAAGCGGCACCGCCGCATTTTGCACGCACCCGTAGCTCAGCTGGATAGAGCACCAGACTACGAATCTGGGGGTCAGGAGTTCGAATCTCTTCGGGTGCGCCATTTTTCCATACAAAACTGGGCACTCCAGTCGCAGCCTCTCCGCTCATCACCAGACGCTCCAGAACGTCCCGCCTTCCGTGGATGCGGATTTCATCATCATCGGCTTCGACCTGATCGACAACGGAGCGAAGGTAGGCGCGGCGGAAAGGTAGCGGCCCTTGCGTACGTTCTCCCGCATGAGGCGGCGAACGCGTCGATCTTCTCCTCAGTCATGCGCGTGTCGGGGCGCAACGCGGCGAACGCTCGCTCCAGCGCGGCCTTCGCGTGATCGCGCTCGCCCTCATCGGTGAGGCGATGGGACGGCTCTAGAGGAAGTAGCGGCCTGCGGACCGCCAATTGACGGACCGTCTCAATATTCACGCATTTATGAGCTCTAGTGATAACCGCTTCCCGAATTGCAGGACTAGTCTGAATGATCGCTGCGCACTAATTTGTAAGCAGTGCCGGCTGTGTGCCAAGCCACTCCGTTGGGAGACTGAAATGCAACGCAAGCTCGCGGCAATCATGGCCGCTGATATCGTCGGCTATAGCCGGCTGATGGCCGAGGACGAGTCTTCCACCTATGCAGAGCTGCGCACTGTTTTTGACAACCTGATCGACCCCACTGTCGCCCGCCATGGCGGAACCACCTTCAAAACGACGGGTGACGGCTTCCTTGCGATGTTCCCGAGCGTCAACGCGGCCGTTGATGCCGCACTTGCCATCCAGCAAGGTTTTGACGACGGCCCTTTCAAGCTGCGTATCGGCATCAACCTCGGTGATGTCATCGAGGATAATGGCGATGTCTATGGGGATGGAGTGAACGTCGCGGCCCGGCTTGAGGCCATGACCGAGCCCGGCCAGATATTCGTCAGCGGCGCTGTGGTGATGGCCGCCGAGCGCAACCGCGGCGATCTGTTCGCCCGAGTCGGCCGCAGGCGCGCCAAGAATATTCCCGAGCTGCTTGAAGTGTACCGCGTAAGGCGGGCGGGCTCTCCCTGGTCGATCTGGCGGCAGGTGCCACATGTCCTGCGCTGCAGCGCGGCGCGCTGGTCTTATGGCGTTGCTGCCATCGCTCTCATTCTCATCGGCACCCAGATTTCACCTCTTCCGCTGGCCGCGATGGTGAGCGGCATCCCGGCTGCACTCTCTCTGGACCAGACCCGTGCAGACCCCAGGCCCTCGATTGCCGTCATGCCGTTCGCAACCATGAGCGGCAGCGGTAACCAGCCTTACTTTGCGGACGGACTGACCGAAGACGTGACCACGGCGCTCGCACGTAATCCCGAGCTTCAGGTCATCGCCCGCGATTCCACCTATGCCGTGCGCGGTCAGGAGACGGATGTGCGTAAGCTCGCGGCAAAGCTTGGCGTTGATTACGTGGTCGAAGGCAGCGCGCGCCGGGAAGGCGACCAGCTCCGCGTTTCGGCGCAGCTCATTGATGTCGGCACGGGCGCGCACTTATGGTCGCGCAGCTTCGACAAGAAGGTTGCTGACGTTTTCACCGTCCAGAGCGAGCTCACCACGGAAATCGTCGCGCAACTCGCGCCCTATATTGGCCGAAGCGAAGCGGCAGCGGCGGCGCTGCGGCCGACGGATAGTCTGCAGGCCTATGATCTCGTCTTGCAGGCCCGTAACCGCTACCGGCACGGCGCCACTGACCATAACGCTATTCTCGATGCCCGTGGCCTGTATCAGCGCGCCCTGGAAATGGACCCGGCCTATGCCGCAGCCCGCGCAGGTCTTGCGTTGACCTATATCGGCGAAGTGGCGCAAAGGCCCGGCGGTCAAGCCGCCGCGCCCGAGTTGGATTTGGGTCTCAGTGAGGCGCGGCAGGCCGTGCGGCTCGATCCCAATCTCGGTTTTGGATATCAGGTAATCAGTTTCGGACTTGCGCTGCAGGCGGACTATTCCGGCGGACTTCAGGCGGCGCAGCGTGCGGTCGAACTGAACCCCAACGACCCCGACAGTATGATTGCGCTGGCCAAAGCGCAGGTCCGGTTCGGAGACTATCCGGACGCTGTCGCCAACGCGGAGCGGGCGCGCCGACTGCACCCCATGGCACCGGAATACTATGCCTACGTGCATGGTCAGGCGCTTTATGCCGATGGCCGCCGCGAAGAGGCGGCCACGGTCATCAGCGAGTGTCTTGTCAGAGCGCCCCGCGATGCGAATTGCCTTCTCATCCAAGCCGCGTTGCAGGGTGGAAGCGGAGAGCTTGAAAAGGCGCAGGCTACCATGGCGAGCCTTGTTGAAGCCCATCCGGCATTCTCGCTGGAAGCGGAAAGGGCTTATCGCCGGTTCGGCGACGAGCCCTTGATGGAAGAGTTCCTGCAGGACCTGGCGAGAGCCAAAGCCCCGGAGACGGCTTGACGTTCCTGTCAGCGTCGCGGCAATTGGTTATGCCAACAGTATTGGAAAAACAATTACATAGGAGCGCCAATTTTCATCTCGTCGGGTGCGCTATTTCTCTTTTTCACTGAAAATGTGCCCTGGCCTTTTGCGCAGTAGGGAAAAATCCGCCGTTCTAGATGCTTTATCGAAACTTGCCTTCGTTCGGGCGATCAGGTGAAAGATTCATCAACAGCAGCGCAAGTAGGGCTGTTCAATTGACTGATTCTGATTCTCGGCTTTGCGGTCATTTCCCAAGGATGTCTCTAACGCCGCGGAATATGTGTAGACACGACTGTCGCGCGGGTTTGGGAAAACGATCTTGCATATAGAATTATTCTAAAGATAACCGGCATTAAGTTGGTTTGTGAAAAATCTATTCGTAATGGCGAGGATCTCAAGCATAATGCAACCATTGCGTCTCATTCGGATATTGAATTTCGTCGGACATTGGGACAAGGTGCCCGCCGCGTAACGAGTTCGCGACTTTATTATTGCATGCGCGCATTTCACTTTTCATGTGAACACCTCGGGTACGTGGTGACGTAAAGGCAAAATGACTTTTGTTTTGAACACCTTTGGAAGGTTGCAGCTCGTTGACGGGCAGGGGAGCCTCGTCGCGTTTCCCGAGAAAGGGTTGCTGCTTCTCGTCTATTTGTTGACGACCGGTGAAGGTTCGGCGGATCGAACGAGTTTGGCTCGTTTTCTGTGGGGCGATGCCGACAGGGACGTTGCGCTTTCGACTTTGCGTAAGCTGATTTCGAGAATAAAGGCCCGTCAAACCGAACTCGGAGTAAACATCCTCTCATCCCAGGGGAACATGGTCTCTCTCGACCGAGAGTCCTTGTCTTCCGACCTTTTGCTATCTGAAACCGACGAAGCGGTCGCCTCGTTCTCCCTGCTTAAGCATCTTGTGAAGTTGCTGAACCAGCCCTTTCTGGGGCCGGTTCACTGCCACAGTCGCGAGTTTCAACACTGGCTTGCCGAGCGCGAAAAATGCCATATCGACCTTCTCGCAAATACATTGAAAGCGGTATCTCAACGAGCGCAGTCGAGAGCGGAATCCGAACTCCTGCGAAAGGCCGCCATTATCCTGTTTCGGACGGAACCGAAGGATCCGGATACGCTGCAGTTGCTGATAGAGATATTCAAGGCGGAGGAAGAAGTTGAATCCCTTCGAAACCATTTCGAACAGCGGCGCATTTCGATTTCGCGAGGGATCGCTGTACGCACCGCATCCGACGGCGGTGACACAAAACCCGTTCTCCCGGCTTTAGCGCCTTCAAGGGAAAAACACGCAACAGCTGTTTCCCTTGAGCCCGAGGACATCAGCATTGCAATCCCTCGCCTGGTGCTGCTTCCACCCAGAAATCAATCCATTCATCCCCAAACGGGTTTTTTAGCAGCGTCTTTGGTGGAGGATATTACGATTGGATTTTGTGCCTTCAACAGCCTGCAGGTGATAGCGCCATATTCGGCGGTGCAAATTGGCCACCACATGGAGACCCAGAAAGCTTTTTTTGAACGACACCACGTCAACTACATTCTCGACACTCGGATCAGCAATGCGGGCGATGATGTCACCCTGTTCGCCCAACTGATCTTTTTTGACCAGAATCAAATTGTCTGGGCAGAAAGATTCAGCCTTGATCATGGAGATCTTGTCAAAGACAGGAGGACTGTCTCACGACGGATTGCTCTTTCCATATCCAGCGAAATCGAGCGCCATGAGGCGTTGCGCGAGGATCTGAACCCGGCTGCTTACCATCGATATCTCGTTGGCAGGCGGCACCTGGCGCGGCTGACGCTTCCGAACCTACGGCGTGCGCGCAAGGAGATGAAAGCCGCGCTCAGCGTCAGCCCTGATTTCGCACCAGCACTGAGTTCGATGGCACGGACTTACTCCAAGGAATGGTTGCTGACCGCGCGAGGCGATATCGATCTGTTGAAATCGGCAGAGACTTTGGCAAAGCAGGCCACCGAAACGCGTCCGGATTTTGCCGATGGATATCGCGAATTTGGCGTGGCGAAATTGTTGCAGGGTGCATTTGACCAAAGCGCCGAGGCAATGGAAGTGGCAGAGAGCCTTGCCCCGCATTATGCGGATGTTATTGCCGACTACGCGGACACTTTGGTTCATTGTTCGCTCCCTGCCATGGCGTTGCGAAAGATCGAGCGGGCAATCGAGTTGAACCCGCTCAGCCCCGACACCTATTTCTGGACCGCTGCCGGAGCAAATTATGCCCTTGGCGAATTCGAAGCTTCGCTGGATTACATTGGGCAAATGGCCGATGCCAGTTTGGCCGACAGGCTAGCGGCCGCAAACTGGGCCATGTTGGGCCATCAGGACAAGGCGCGGACCTTCGTCAGGAGGTTTCGCGAAGTCAACCCGGACTTCGACGTGGACAAATGGCTGTCTGCGGTTCCGAGTAAGGAGCAATGGCATAAGGATCTTTACCGAGAAGGCCTGAAGAAAGCTGGATTTTAAACACCAATCATTAGAAGAGGGAAAAAGCATGGCTAGAGTTGTTGTTATTAGTGTTGCAGGCGACGATGCTCTTTGGGTCGCCGATCTGGACGCCGGCACGGTCGTGCCTCTTCCGTCTCCCAAGTCGGGCGGGTTGAAAGCGGTGACCGACCTTCGCGCGACCGGGTCCATCGTGACGAAGGGCGTCAATCTGGCCGTGGTTGTCAAGTCCGCGGAGGCGGCATTGTCGGGCCATTATGATGGCTGATCGCGTATAATCTCTGCATCATCACGCTGGATGGCGGGCCGAGTATAACGGCTCGCCTTCCAGCGCCAAATAGGCGCCGCACGGATCGTGGCCTTATTCCTTAATCGGGATCCCGGCTTCGATCGCAGCATCGATGAACGCCTGCCGCGCCTCTTCCCGGTTTCGCTTGCCCGACATGACATCGGCGCAAACCGCACAGGCTCTATCCAGGGCGGGGCCCTCTTCGGTCGGCCAGTCTTCGACTAGCGCCCATGTCGCGGCCTGGGTCGTCTGGATCACCACCCACTGGTCCGGGCCTTCAAGCGCGAGTGTTACCGGCTTCTTCCAAATGGTTTGCATGATCTCAGAACCTCTGCTGCGTGCTCTCTGCCGTTGCAGCCTGCACACATAGGGCGATTCATCCGGTGTGGCGAGGCGCAGTATGAACGAGATGCCTTTCTCGATCAGCAAACTGCTGGGATGTGCTTTTCGAAAAGGGTTCTTGCCGCTGTTTTGCGCGCTTATGCGGCGCCTCCTAGAATTCCTGCACGAATTCACACGCCAGCAAGGTTTTGCCTGGCAAGGCATTGCCTTGGCGGGCAATGATAGAGACCTTTCCAGGCCCGGCCATTCCGGGTTCCGGCTGCAGATCTGCGGGAAGTTCAAGCGAATAGCCCTTGGTAGATGTGCCGAGCAGGTCCGAGGTCTCTGCCTTCAAACCGTATTTCGCGGCCAGATCGTCGGCGCGTTCGCCCTCGATCAAGACGCCAACAGCGTTGCTGGCAAAGAAAATCTCGGTCGACTTAAAGCCGTCGCGGCCTATCTGGTTCGGGAGTTTGTAGATCGCCGCGCCCAAAGACGACGTGTCCGGCTTGGCCAGAGCTTCCACGACATCATAGATCTTCATTGCCGATGTCATCGTATAGGGTGGCTTGCAAAGGGCTGCGTCAAAGAACTTGTCATTGGCCGAATCGGCAAGAACCGGTCCGGCCTGAAATGTCGCAAGAGCGACGCACGCAGAGAAGGCGGCGTAGCGAATGAATTTGGCGTTGTGCATGAAACATTCCCGAGGAAGTGGCTGTCGTGGATTCGCGTGTTACGAATGCCTAGGGGATTCGAAGTAACTATGCTACCCAAAGTTTAATCTCTCGGCTCCACTCTTCTCTTCCGTCTGGCCGTGCTGAAGGGTAGGATGAGTGGCATCAGACGCGGAGACGGAGATATCGCAGCGCCGAAGGCAGGAAAGTCATGATCGCAGCCTATATCGACGAAATCATCATGTTTTGCGCCGGCCTGTGGATGACATCCGTCGGCTTTGGCTATCTGCCATATCCAGGCAAGCCGGCCGGCCGGCCGCCCCTGCTTCGCCATTTCAAATGGATGGGTCCCTTGCTGCTCGCGATCGCCATCGTTCTGGCCGCTGCCTCCTAGAGCAATTCCAGCAAAAGTGCGTAGCGGTTTTGCGTCCGGAATTGCGTGAAAACAAAGAGATAGAGCATTTCCGTGATTCTGAGAAAAGCGGAAATGCTCTAGAGCCGCGTGCTCACGCTGGAGTGAAGCAATGACCAATATGTTGGCCTGCTTGTTCTGCGGATTGGACAAAACAGAATCGATCGTCCACCGCGGTTCCTACATTCTTCGCTGCGCCGCCTGCGGCGAAACGATTGTCGCCACATCATTCATGGCAATGCTCGACTCGGATCATGAGTGCTCAGCCTTTATCGATCCGGGTCCCGGAAAACACCCTCCGCCAGAGACGCTCGTCGCGCGCGGGCGGTTCCGGCAGATCGCAACGGCAATCAGCGCCGCGGCGAGTGACGGAACTCTGATACGTTTGATCTCTGAAGCGAAAGATTGAAGCCCGCCTTTACACAGCTGGCGCCCTCATGGGCGTAACCGGACGAGAATCTTGGCCCCGGGAACCCTCAACTGTTCCGCCATCGCTTCCAAATCTTTCCTATCCGTTCCCGCCAGAACGATACGACCATCCATGATCGGCTCCCTCATCCAGGGTTCCATGACGACTTTGCCGTTGATCAGCATCTGCGTTTGTCGTCCCAATACCGCCTGCGTGAAATCGCGGAATGTGGCGGCGCTTTCCGGGGTGAGCACGATATTCAGGCCATGGTCGTAGGACATGGGGGACAGGCTTACCTCCGCACTCTTCACCTCAAGCGAGACGGGCGCGATCGCCGTGGCCGCGTCATCGCCCGTCGTAACGGTCGTATCCTGCGATGCCGTTGGCGGGGCAGGCGGTGTCGAAAGCTTATCCAGGATGCCCGGCCCGGCCTTGGCCGACGGCAGCGGGTCGATGTGCAAATCGGGCGTCTGCAAGTCTTTTGCTTTCAGCACCGCGGGGAGCGGCAGACTGGCCGGCATGTCCTCCCGTTGGATGTGGGTGTATGTGCGCAACGTCGTCCCTCCTGCCGCAACCGTCACGATCTCCGACGCTTCGAGCGTCGAACCATCATCCAGGGACACCACAAGCTCGACGCTGCGGCTCTTGCTGGAGCGTTTGAGGGAAGCCAGCTGATCGGCCGTGAGGTTCTTTGCCCGCTCGGCAAAGCCGGTCATCAAATTTTCGATCGCCGGCTGCTGCGACTGGCTGAACGCTGCGGCGTCGGCTTCCTCCGACAGGGAAAGGGTTGCCGTGTGTGCGGTCGCGTCGGTGGATTTCAGGGTCCAGGTCGATGTCACCGGAACACTGACTCCGCCATAATCTTCATCCCGCGAGGTCGCCGAGGCCGGTCCGATGTCCATGGTCTCATCCTTGTAGGATTGTCCCGTGGCGAGCAGTTGCGCCTCCGGCACCATGGCGGCAACAATTTGCAGAGGGTTTGCCTCGATGGTGTTGATGATCTCATAGAGCCCGCTTTCGGGTGCCGCGGGGACCCCGCCCGGTTCATTGGCCACCATCGCCCGCATGTGCGCCACGATCTGGTCGACACCGGCGACATTGCGCGGATTGCCGTTCAGGTCGGTTTCGAGTTCGAGCGTAGCGGTGCCATAGGCCGTGAGGGAATTCCGATAGAGCAGGTTCATCTGATAGCTGTCGGCAAGGCCAGCCATGCCTTCCGGCAAATCGGCGCTGAGGGACCAGCGGACCCGCATGCCGTCTTCATCCCGCGACAGGACGGTCATAGCCTGGCGAAACGCGCCGCGCGCCGTCACCGGCGGGGTGCCTGATTTGTCGAACCAGAACGACATATCGGTCTCGGTCGCTTTTTGAACGCGGTAGCTGCGCTCGACGCCGGTCGCTGGCGCGTAGCCGGGGATCGTGACGCCGCCGGCGGACCATGCCGGATGGGAGAGTATGAGGCAAATGCAAAACCAGGAAAATCTCTTCCAGTGCGGCGATGTCATGCGGGCAGGGGCCTCTGAACATTGAAGGTTGTAGGGCGACCGGCTGTCGGCCCGCGAGCATATTTGCATATGAAGAGGATGGGTAGTGCCGTTGCCGCAATAACCGTTTTGCGCGAAACTGCTTCAGGTTTTCAAGATTGAGATCGGGAGATCAAGGTTAAGCACTTCTCATCGGCCGCTACAGTTTCGGCCCCAAGGCAGCGAAACGAAAAACTATTGCGCGGTCGGGTAGTCTCTTGAATATGCTTCCGTTCTTCCTTCCCGACCAAGGATGAGTAATAGCCGCTGCAAACCAGATATGAGCACTCATCCGGGTTGCCCGTTTGCCATCCCGGCTGGCAGAGTACAACGCGATGGAATTTGGCGTTGCAAAGTCCATGGTTTGCCAGCAGCCGCGGATCGTTTCCGAAATACGCGCTTATGGCTTTCTCGCGAGTCCATGCAGGCACGACTTTCCAATCAGCGTCGCCGCCCTCATCGGTCACGTTGGCGATCGCACAGAACGACCAATTAGATATCACGACCGGCTGATCGCAGGAAAAAGCCTGAACGGCGCTTCCCAGCAAGATCGAAATCAATGCCAACAATCGCCGGACGCAAACGACCACACTCTTCTCCCCCATACCGCTTATTCGCATCGTGCTTCTACCCCCGAGATTCATTGCAGGGATCCTAGCAGAAGGGACTGGATGATAGAAAATCACAGCTAAGAATATTTTCCTAGTTCATGGATCGTTCTTGCGCTAGGTTTGCCGCCATTGCAACCACGGACTGTTAGATGCCGAGCATTTTTTCTCAGAGATGAGGTGATGGTGTGGACGGGCTCTGGCCGCCACGCGCTGCATGAACGGAGTTCCCGCAACAGGCTCGGGAGGGCGGGCGGATACCGATCGACAACACGGGCGAGGGGCTGATGGCGGAATTCAACCCTCGCGACAAGAGCCGAACCAGTCAGGGAAAGACGCGGGCGATGGTGCGCAAGCATACCGCTCCGCCGGGCGCGGCGGATGACGGTAGCCTTCGCTGGCAATGGTTGACCATTCAGCTGCTGGAATCTGCGGCCTTCACGACATTGAGTGCGAATGCCTGCCGCGCCTTCTTCCGCATCGTCATCGAGCATACGTCGCACGCCGCCTTGGAAAACGGCAAGCTTGTCGTGACCCATCCTCAGTTCGTGTCTTACGGCGTGACCGGCGAATATGTGGCCGATGCGATCGATGAGCTCGAATATAAGGGGCTGATAAAAGTTCGCCGCGGACGGGCAGGCAGCGGCGTCGCGCATCCCAACCGGTTCACGCTGACTTTTGTCGGTGACCATGAAGGTGCGCCACCGACGGATGAGTGGAAACGGTGCACGGCGGAAAGGTGCCGGAAATGGTCCGAGACCGACCGCAAGATTGCCGCCGACAAACGCGGTCGCGTCGGCAGGAAGAAAAAAGTCCCACTTCGGAATCCCGAAATCCCCCCGCTTCGGGATTCCGAAATCCGCCGCGCTTCGTGAGATGTCGACATGAGGAAATATCGAACGATTTCAATGCGGCAACCAATTTCGGGATTCCGAAGTGCTATATAGATCTTGGTAGGGTGTCCCTAGCGAAGACACTTTGCCACGATCAGGAACTCCGTCTCCCGACCCCCGATCTTCCCGGCCGAAACCGTGCGAAGCAGAAGACCGAAAGCTTCATAGAGCCAATAAAGCGGGGGAATTCTATCCTTGAGAGCATGCACCTGCGTCGACACATATTCGCCGACGAAGACGACATCCATCCCGAGGTCTTTCAATGTCCCGGCAATCTCCGAATGGGATGCCTCTGCGGCATGCTCGACGCGGAACGGGGCATAGCCAGGCTTTCCGGCGTTTTTCTGCCTGAGAACGTAGCGATAGAACAAGACGTGGGTCCACCAGGGCGTCAGGTCGGTGAAGATCCCCTTGGCTGAATTCAGGATCGGACCCTTGACGAACACCAGACCACCGGGAGACAGGGTATCATGGGCTCTCAACAAGGCAGAGCGCGGGCTTTCCAAATGTTCGAGGACGTCCCAGAAGACGCAGGCGTCGAAGTGACGATCTCCATAGTCGATGGTTTGAGCATCGCCGAGGATTCTTTCGGCGGCGTCCTGGTTCTTTTCGAGTTGCTCCTTGGAGATGTCGACAACGGTATATCGCGCTCCTTTCAAGGGGATATGCGTGCGGGAGCCGCCCCCGACCTCAAGGATATTTGTATCAGTCTTGCTGGAAAATGCTGATTGTGCGTGCGAGAGCGCGTCGTTTACCCACGGCGAAGCCATAATCTTTCCCTCCCGAAAGATTAGCGTTTACGACTATAAGTAAGCATTAATATAATATTTTAGCAATATTTTAAGCATGTCCAGTCAGGTGGTGCGTCCGGTCAGGATTGGCGGGCAAGCCGTCTGCCTAGTTTCGCGCAACCTTCCTGATGTATCCGCAGGTCTGATGATCTTTAAGGCGCTTCAGCCGGAGGAATGCATGGCGGTGGGAATTTTTCGGGCTCTGGCTGCCCTGGCGATGATGACGGCCCTTGGCGGCTGCATCGACCATGCCAATGATCCCGTGCTCCTGGCGGTCGGCGTGCCGGTCAATCCGCCTGTTGTTGCGCACAGTCTTTGCATGACCGACGGCAACGCCATGTATGACGAGGCGAGGAAGCAGTATCAGCTGCGCGCCCAGCTGACCGGATATGCTCAGGCCGATGAGCTTGAGGCCGAAACGATAGCGCGCGCCGCCGCCCATCGCCAATATGTCGCCTGCCTCTCCGGCCAGGGTTACCGGACATTATACGCGAATTGAGAACAGAGAATTCAGGTTTCATCACCAGCGCCGTTCGAGCCTTTCCTGATCGCGACTTTTCACGTTTTTCGGCGATTTAGTCACGCCGGATCGCCTGCAATCACGAGTTTTGGAATTGCGTGTGAGCCATGGAACTCCGCTCGTCTGAAAGGCATTTTCCCGAGATAAATCCATAAGGAGGGTTTATCATGAAGATATTCAGACTTGGCCCATCCACCGCCGCGCTCGGCGCCCTTCTCGCCCTCACGTCGATCATCCCCGCGCAGGCAGCACCCGTTCAGTCGGCTCGGCCGCCCGCTGTCTCGGACGTAAAAATGGTGCAATATAAACCACATGCCGGTTCATGGCATGGCTATCGGGGTTTTCGCACGGAACGCCCCGGCACCCGCCGCCACTCCGATGGCTACTGGTATCCGCTTGCCGCCTTCGGCCTCGAGGCCGGCACCACAGGCTCCATCGCCCGCGCGCCGGTGAAGAGGCCGGCTGCTCCGGAAATGTGCAACCCTACGTTTTCCGGATCGATCGGTCCCGGCAGTATGCCCTGTGATAACGGCTATTGAGCCGGCAAATGAAAGAGGCGGCGATGAGCCGCCTTTTTCTTGATCGGGCCGCCGCTCACATGTCCGTGACCTCTGCTTTGGCGCCGTAGTATGTGACAGATCGTCTTCCTAACTCCGGGGCGTAAATTCCACGAATCCTCCCAAGGAGACGATGATGACCACGACTTTCAAGACCGGCCTGATGGCCGCTGCCTTCGGCGCAATCCTCGGCCTTTCGGCCTTCTCGGCCACGGCAGCTCCCCTCCAGTCGAGCGCGACAGAGCAGGGCGCAGCCGAGCGTCCGGTTGCGAGCCAAGAAACCAAGGTCGAGCACGACAGGCGCACGACCGGTTCGATCGGCGAGCGCGCCTCGGAAACCACGGGCTCGACACATTATATGATGAACCCGAAGAAGCCGCTCAACATGGATTGCAAGCTCGGCTTCAATCCGACGAGCAGCTCCAGCTGCAACTACTGACGAGACGCTCGGCCGTTGGCCATCGCGAGCGGCCCCGTCTGAGCTGAAGGGCGGCCTCCGAGCCGCCCTCAGTTTGTTGGCAGGCCTTGCTCTTCCCTCGGCGCCATCCTCGGCCTTGCCAGCCGGATACGGCAGGTCCTTCCCTGACTGTCGTTCGTACGATCTTGCATCGAATGCAAAAATGCAATAAGTACAAAATCAAGCAAGCTGTCAGCACGGGTGTTGCGAAAAGCCGCAGCGACGAGCGATTGACGCCTCTGCCTTGGAATTGCCATGCTCGCCGCGATGGTCGCTTTTCATAATCAATCGAATTTCAGACGGGTGGGATAGTCATGACTGCAAAGGCCGCATGCTCCGATTTCCTGCATTTTTTCCGTTCCTGGGTCAGCAACCCGCTTCGGGTCGCGGCCATCGCGCCGTCGGGGGATTCGCTTGCCAGGATCATGACCAGTGAAATTGCCGCACTCGACGGGCCGATCATCGAGCTCGGCCCCGGAACCGGCGTCTTCACCCGGGCGCTGCTGGCGCGCGGGGTCAGTGAAGCGGATCTGACCCTGATCGAGTACGGTCCGGAGTTCATCTCATCGCTGCAGGCGCGTTTTCCGACGGCGCGTGTGTTGCAGATGGATGCCGCCCATCTCGCCCATGCCGATATTTTCGAAGGCGAACCGGTCGGCGCGGTTGTCAGCGGCCTGCCGCTGCTCTCCATGTCGCCGCGCAAGATCGCCTCGATCCTGGCCGGCGCCTTCGCCTATATGCGCCCGGGCGGCGCCGTCTATCAGTTCACCTATGGTCCCCGCTGCCCGGTGCCGCGGCCGATCCTCGACCGTCTCGGCCTGAAGGCGGTGCGCATCGGCGGCACGGTACGCAACCTACCGCCGGCCTCCGTCTACCGGATTTCGCGCCGCAAGCCGCTGGAACTGTCGCGCGAGCGCATCAGCTATCGCGAGAGCCCGGCTGACATCGACGATGTCGCCGCCTTTTCCAGCGAAACCGGCGGCTGAACGATGATACCGGGCCGGAATGGCTGAGAACAAGCGGACGGAAACGACGGAAGGCAGGCGGGAACGCAAGCGGCGGCAGACGCGCGAGCGCATCGAGCAGGCGGCGATGACCCTCTTTCTGCAGCGCGGCTTCGAGGCCACGACGATCGAGGACATCACCGAGGCGGCTGATGTCTCCAAGCGCAGTTTCTTCGACTATTTCCCATCCAAGGAAGAGGTGGTTTTCGCCTGGCAGGATGCCTTCGCCGATCGCCTGATGGCGGCGGTCGCCGCAAGGCCGGCGGACGAATCTTCGGTCGCGGCGGTCGAGGCGGCGATCACCGCAACCGTCATCGCGGCCGTCGACGAGCCTGGTCTGGCGCGTGGGGACCTCATCCATCGCACGCCGGCGCTGAAGGCCCGCGACCAGCTGAAATATGCCAAGCTCGAACAGAAGCTCGCCGAGGCGCTGCTTCTGCGCAAGGGAGGTGATCCGCTTGAGCGGCCCCGCATGCGCGTCCTTGCGGCCATCGTCATCGGTGCGTTGCGCGTCGGGGCTGAGCTCTGGCAGCAGCGCCCGCCAAGTGCTTCGCCGCGGGATTTCGCCCGGGAGATTTTCGCCGACCTCTGGAAGATGCTGGCGGAATTCGGCGACGAGGCAAAGGCCAGGCGTTGACGCGGGGCCGCCCGAGCCTCCGTGCGCACTTCCGACGGTGTCAGCTCGATGTCGATGTTTCCGCTCATCCCTGCCATCAGGCCCTGTTATCGGAGCCGGGCCGTCCTATATCTGCAAGCGTCGCAGCGGCCACATTCTGATGATCCCCGCGATAGGCGGATCATCACCATGCCGGGCATCGCTTTCGATCAGGGCAGACATTCGCGCTCGAAGGCATCTCCGAAAGCCTCGGCATTCGTGCCGCCGCTGTTCAACCGCCTCCGACCGTTCCACCGATTTCAATGATTGATTGATAAGAGAGGAAAGACCATGTCCAGTTATAACGCAGCAAAGTCAGGCACCTTCAAGATCGGCGGCGATATCGAGATCAATCGTCTCGGTTTCGGCGCCATGCGCGTCACCGGCAAGGGCATCTGGGGCGAGCCTTCCGATCATGCCGAATCCATCCGTACGCTGAAGCGCCTGCCGGAACTCGGCGTCAACTTCATCGATACGGCCGATTCCTACGGCCCCGATGTCTCCGAATGGCTGATCAAGGAAGCGCTGCATCCCTATGGCGGCAAGTCTGTTATCGCCACCAAGGGCGGCCTGACCCGCCACGGCCCCGATATCTGGCTGCCCGTCGGCCGCCCGGAATATCTGATCCAGCAGGCGCATAAGAGCCTGCGCAATCTCGGCGTCGAGCAGATCGATCTCTGGCAACTGCACAGGATCGATCAGAAGGTGCCGGCCAAGGAGCAGTTCGATGCGATCAAATCGCTGCTCGATACCGGCCTCATTCGCCATGCAGGTCTGAGCGAAGTGTCGGTTGCCGATATCGAGGCCGCCTCGAAGCATTTCAAGGTCGCGACCGTCCAGAACCGCTACAATCTCGTCGACCGCACCAGCGAGGACGTGCTCGATTATTGCGCCAAGCACAATATCGGCTTCATCCCGTGGTATCCGCTGGCCGCCGGCGATCTCGCCAAGCCCGGCTCGCTGCTCGATAGCATCGCCAAAAAGCACAATGCCGCCCCCAGCCAGATCGCGCTCGCCTGGGTGCTGAAGCGCAGCCCGGTCATGCTGCCGATCCCCGGCACCTCCAAGGTCAAGCATCTCGAGGAAAACGTCGCGGCCGTCGACATCACCCTCTCGAACGAGGAATTCTCCGCCCTCGACGCCGAGGGCAGCAAGGTCTTCAAGGCCGCTTGACGGGCGAACCCACGGCTTTTCGGTTTGCGCTAGTAGCTGCCCCTCACCCTAACCCTCTCCCCGTAAAAGACGGGGAGAGGGGACGTGCCCTGCGATGGGTGGCGAGGAACGGAAAGGTCGCGGCATATCCCCTTCTCCCCGAGGGGAAAAGAGGGAATCGAGAGGTCACGGCATGTCCGGAGCAGAGAGGCCGCAATTTTCGGCATAGATTTGACCATCCGGTCAAACATGCTGCAAAATGAGGCGGCGACCTGTTATTTTGAGGGCAAGCATTGCGCCCAGCGCATTGCTGCATTGCGGTATTTTCGCTATTCCGAATCAAAAGAATTGGCTATTACTATCTTCGTAAGCAGCGCACTCCTCCTCCCAGCGCTCTTACATCGGACTGACAACACTCCTCCTCCCAGTTGTCAGTCAGGATCAAGAGCCCGGCGCACCTCCTCCCGCGTCGGGCTTTTTTCTTTTCCCCCAAGTCTCCTCCCGTAAGTCGAAATCGATCAATTGCCGATCTGGGCAGCCTCGGTCCTGCGGTTTCCACGAGGGATTGCGCGAAACGAAGGCTTTCACCTCCCGCGGTTTGACTCGGCAAGCCTCGTCGGACTATTTGAACGGGCGCCGCCTGTCCGGTGCGTGAACCGATTGGAGTTGGTCATGATCGGCAAAAGACGCGCCCCGCGCGTGGCTCTGGCAGGTCTTCTGGTGGCAATGATGGCGCTTTCCGGCTGCGGCGGCAGGCCGGTCGGTGTCATGCAGGCGGCCGGCACCGTGCCGCCTGGGACGTCGAAGGTCGATCTGCTCGTCGCGACGACACGCGCTGCCGATGACAATCCCGCCGTGCTTTTCTCCGGTGAGCGTGGCACCGGGCTCGCGGTCAATGCCGTCGACGTCTCGATCCCGCCGGAAGCCAATCGCAAGGTCGGCCAGGTGCAATGGCCAAGCCGTCTGCCGGCCGATCCGTTGCGCAATTTCGTCACCGTTTCCGTTGATCCGCTGGAAGGTGAGCGGGCCGGAGAGACCTGGCTGAAGACCCATATGCCGAAGAGCCGCCGCGTGCTCGTCTTCGTCCACGGCTTCAACAATCGTTATGAGGACGCCGTCTACCGCTTCGCGCAGATCGTCCACGATTCGCATGCCGACGTCGCCCCCGTCGTCTTCACCTGGCCGTCGCGCGGCAGCATCTTCGATTATAATTACGACAAGGAAAGCACCAACTATTCCCGCGACGCGCTGGAGGAGCTGCTGACCCGCACCGCCGCCAATCCGGCTGTCAGCGACATTACCATCATGGCCCATTCGATGGGCACGTGGCTGACGGTCGAAGCGCTCAGGCAGATGGCGATCCGCAACGGCCACGTCGCACCGAAGATCAACAATGTCATCCTCGCCTCGCCGGATCTCGATGTCGATGTCTTCGGCCGTCAGTTCGCAAGCCTCGGCAAGGAACGACCGCAATTCACCATCTTCGTCTCGCAGGACGATCGCGCTCTGGCGCTGTCGCGGCGCATCTCCGGCAATGTCGACCGGCTCGGCCAGATAGATCCTTCCGCCGAACCTTACCGCAGCAAGCTCGAGGCGGCCGGCATCACCGTGCTCGACCTCACCAAGCTCAAGGGCGGCGACCGGCTGAATCACGGCAAGTTCGCCGAAAGCCCCGAAGTGGTGAAGCTGATCGGCGATCGGCTGATTGCCGGCCAGACGATCACCGATTCCAATGTCGGTCTCGGCGAGGCCGTCGGCGCCGTGGCGATGGGTGCTGCCCAGACCGCCGGAAGTGCCGTCAGTGTTGCCGTCAGCACGCCGATTGCGATCTTCGATCCGCGCACCCGGCGCAACTACGACGCCCAGGTGAAGCGTCTCGGCCAGTCGATGAACAACACCGTCGGTTCGGTTGGCGACAGCGTCGGCGCCAGCCTGCCGGAAAGCCAGTAAAAATCGGTAGGCATCGCATCTTGTTGTGATATATCAGATTCACGACGGCACTTCTGTCTGCCGTGCGATGGGTTGATGGCATGGCGGATGAGACGAAGAAGAAGGTAGCGGTCGTCGGCGCGGGCGTGATCGGCGCCTCGATCGCTTTCGAGCTGCAGCGGCGGGGTCTTGATGTAACGCTGATCGACAAGGGTGAGCCGGGCCGCGGCACCTCTTTCGGCAATATGGCGAGCATCGCGCTCGATTTTGCTGCCGGTTCAGGCCCATCGACCTGGAAGAAGATCCCCGGCTGGCTGCTCGATCCGGAAGGCCCGGTCTGGCTGCGTCCCTCCTATGCCGCCAGGATGCTGCCCTGGTTCCTGCGCTTCCTCGCCGCCGGTCGGCCCTCGCGTCTCCGAGAGATCGAGGATGCCGGCATGAGCCTGTCGCACCGGGCGCTTGGCGATTTCAGGCAGATGCTCGAGGCGATCGGCGCACCCGAGTTGATGACCGAGGAGGGCTGTCTCGCGATCTACGAGACCGAGGCGGAATTTGCCGCCGATCGCGGTCATCTCGCCATGATGCAGCGCTACGGCCTCGAATTCGAGGTCTTGAGCAACGGCGCCATCCAATATTACGAACCCAGCCTTTCGCCGGCGATCGCCAAAGCCGTGCTGCTTCCCGACAACAAGTCGATCCGCGATCCCTACAAGCTCGTGGTCAAACTCACCGACGCCGCAAAGGCTGCGGGCACGACTTTCGTCTCCGGCACTGTGCGGAATATCGAGCGCCGGGGTGATGGCACCGCCGTCGTTCTGCTCGAGGATGGCGGGCGCATCGAGGCCGGTTCGGTCGTGCTTGCCGCCGGCGTCCACACCCGTTTCCTTGCCGAAAAGCTCGGCGAGCCGATCCCGCTCGAAACCGAGCGCGGCTATCACACGCAGATCATGAAGCCCGGCATCGCGATGCGCTATTCGGTGATCTGGCCGCATCGCGCCTTCATGGTGACGCCGACGGCGGGCGGCATCCGGGTCGGCGGCAATGTCGAGCTCGCCGGTCTCGATGCTGCGCCTGATTTCCGCCGTCCGCGGGTGCTGGTGCGCCATGCCCAGCGTGCGCTGCCCGGTCTCAAGGTCGAGGAGACGACGGAATGGATGGGGCATCGCCCGGCGCTGCCCGATACGATCCCGATCATTTCGCCCTCGTCGAAACTGCCCGGCGTTTTTTATGCGACCGGCCACGGCCATCTCGGTCTGACCTTTTCGGCAACGACAGCGCTGGTGATCGCCGATATGGTGACCGGGTTCAAACCATCCCTCGACATGACCCCGTTCCGCATAGACCGATATTAGGAGGTCCCGATGTCCGAAACCACCAAACCCGTAGCGCTGATCACCGGCGGCGGCCGCGGCATGGGCGAGGCAATCGCCCGCGAGCTTTCCGCGCAGGGCTATCAGCTGGCGCTGATGTCGCCGTCGGAAAGCTGTGAGAAGCTGGCGGCCGAACTTGGCGGCGTCGCCTCGCGCGGCGTGGCCGAAAAGGCCGAGGATCTGAAGGCGGTCTTCGACCTGACGATGAAAACCTATGGCCGCATCGACGCCGTCGTCAACCTGAGCGGCCATCCGCCGAAGGGCGACCTGCTCGATATTTCGGACGAGAACTGGACGATCGGTTCCGACATGATGATCCTGTCGCTGGTGCGCATGGCGCGGCTGGTGACGCCGGTCATGCTGAAACAGGGCAAGGGCGCCTTCGTCAACATCACCACTTTCGCCGCTTATGAGCCGACGCTGGTCTTCCCGGTTTCCTGCACCTATCGCGCCGCTGCCGGCGCCTTCACCAAGCTCTATTCCGATCGTTATGCGGCCGACAATATCCGCATGAACTGCATCCTGCCGGGTTATATCGATAGCCTCAACCACAAGCCGGAGACAGCCGAGAAGGTCCCGATGAAGCGCATCGGCCATGTGGAGGAGATCGCCAAGACCGCGGCCTTCCTGCTCTCCGATGGCGCGGGTTATATCACCGGCCAGAATATTCGCGTCGATGGCGGCGTCACCCGTCACGTCTGATCTGGAGTTTTCTTTTATGAGATGGAAGCGCACGATCCAGCTGCTGGATGTCCATGCCGAAGGTGAAATCGGCCGCGTCGCGATCGGCGGCGTACCGAAGATCCCCGGCGATACCATCGCCGCCCAGCTGCATTGGCTGAACACCGATCCGAAGGGTGACGAGCTCCGCCGCTTCCTTTGCCTGGAGCCGCGCGGCGCGCCCATCGGCTCGGTCAATCTGCTGCTGCCGGCACGACACCCGGAGGCCGACGCCGCCTTCATCATCCTGCAGCCCGACCAGGCGCATGCGAGTTCCGGCTCGAACTCGATCTGCGTCACCACGGCACTGCTCGAATCCGGCATCGTCGAGATGAAAGAGCCGGAAACGATCGTGACGCTCGAAACCGCCGCCGGCCTCGTCAAGGCGACGGCGACCTGCCGCGACGGGCGCTGCGAAAAAGTCCGGCTGACCATGGTGCCCTCCTTCGTGCATGAGCTCGATGTCGCGATCGACACGCCGCATTGGGGAAGGATCAAGGCCGATATCAGCTATGGCGGCATCTTCTATGCGCTTTTTGATGTCGGCCAGATCGGTCTGACGATCGAGAAGGCCAATGCCGCCGGCCTCGTCCAGGCCGGCATGATCCTCAAGGAGCTGATCAACCGCGATATCAAGGTCGTCCATCCCGAGATCCCGGCGATCTCGGGTGTCGCCTATGTCATGTTCCGCGACACGGAAGCCGATGGCACGGTGCGCACCTGCACCACCATGTGGCCGGGCCGGGCCGACCGCTCGCCCTGCGGCACCGGCAACTCCGCCAATCTCGCCACGCTTTATGCCCGCGGCAAGGCCAAGGTCGGCGACACCTTCACCTCGAAATCGATCATCGGCTCCGAATTCGAAGTCGGCCTCCAGGCAGTGACCGAGGTGGCCGGCCGCCCCGCCGTCATCCCCACCATCACCGGCCGCGGCTTCACCTTCGGCCTGACCCAGGTAGCGCTCGACCCGTTCGACCCGCATCCGAACGGTTTTGCGCTGACGGATGTCTGGGGACCGTCGGCTGGGGAGATTTGAACGTTCAGGGCACGATGCCGGAAGTGTGAAGCGGTTTCAGGACGGTTCGCGCGAATGGCTGCCCCTCACCCGTCCTCCGGACCCCGCCGAGGAGAAGAGGGAGCCAAGCGGCGGCATCCTCCAACGCTCCTCATCCTGAGGTGCGATCCGCAGGATCGCCTCGAAGGACACGCCGGAACGCTGCTCCTTGCAGAGATCCGACGCTGAAATGCCCGCCTCGTCCTTCGAGGCCCCTCAGCAAGGATGAGGCTCTCTTGAATGCCGGCGCTCCCGCGATACTAACGAGCTTCGCGACCGACTGATCAAACCTGACGCAGGAGCATCCGCGCAACGATATTCGAAACGCGATCAGCCCTGCCCGCCCTCAGCAGCCCCGGTTCGAGTGTCCCAACTGAGCATGGCCAGCGCGGCGACTGCCTCGAGTTCGCCGCGGGTCGCTTCGTCGCGGGCCAGGATCGACATGCCGTTCTGAACGGTCTGGACGAAACGGGAGAGTGCGTGGACGTCGGTCGAGACTGGAATTTCGCCCTCTGATATCGCCTGGTTCAGGCGCGCCTTCAGGCGCTCGAGCGTGACGGCGCGGGCGGCTCGTACGAGTTCGCCGAGTTCCACATGGCCCTCGCTGCCGACCGAAGAGAGCGCCACCATGCAGCCGCGGGGAATATCCACGACACAGCCGGTCAGGGCAGCGGCCGAATCCATCAGAAACGACCTCACCGCTTCACGGGCCGTGCCTGCGGAAAAGAAGCCTGCCCAGACGAGCGCCTCGTTGTTGTCGCGATAGTGGCGCAGCGCCTCGGCATAGAGCGCCTCCTTCGAGCCGAATGCCGCGTAAAGGCTCGGCGATCCGATCCCCATCGCCTCGGTGAGGTCGGCGATCGAGGTCGCCTCGAAGCCCTTGATCCAGAACAGCCGGGTCGCCTGCGCCAAGGCTGTTTCTCGATCGAACGCACGCGGCCGCCCGCGACCGCGGGCAGGGGTTTCATCGATTTTCGAGATCTCATCCGATTTTTGCATCGATCATTATATAAACCCATTGACACCCTATCGCAACCTGCCTAGCTATTTATGTGGCGATCACTACAGAAAGAGAAGATCATGACAGAACTGGCTGGAAAGCGTGCCCTCGTCACAGGCGGCTCGCGTGGCATTGGCGCCGCCATCGCATTGGCGCTTGCCGACAAAGGCGCCGATGTCGCCATCACCTATGAGCGTTCGGCCGATCGCGCCGCCGAAGTCGTCCGGGCGATCGAGGGCAAGGGCCGCAAGGCGCTTGCCATCCAGGCCGACAGCGCCGATCCGGCGGCCGTGAAGCGCTCGGTCGACGAGGCCGCCCAGGCACTTGGTGGTCTCGACATTCTCGTCAACAATGCGGCAATCGCGCTTTACGGTGCGATCGCCGACGTCAGCGTCGAGCAGATCGATGCGCTGCTGGATGTCAATGTGCGGTCGCCTCTGCTCGCCTCGCAGGCCGCCATTCCCTATCTGCAGGCGGGAGGCCGTGTCATCACCATCGGCTCGGTCGGTGCCGAACGCATCGTCGGCGACACCGGCACGGTCTATTTCATGACAAAATCCGCGCTCCACTCGTTTACCCGCGGCCTCGCGCGGGAACTCGGATCTCGCGATATCACCGTAAACCTCGTCCAGCCGGGTTCGACCGACACCGAAATGAATCCCGCCAATGGAGACTTCGCCGACTTCCAGCGTGCCCTGATCCCACTTGGTCGTTACGGCGAGCCGGAAGATGTGGCGGCCGCTGTGGCTTTCCTCGCAAGCCCTGCTGCAAAGCACATCACGGGAACCATCCTCACAGTGGATGGCGGCTTGAATACCTGAATCGGGATCTGTTGCCCGCGAACGGTAAACGACACGGGGGATCGACGGAGGTCGGTCCCTTCTTTCGGTCTGAGGGCCCTCGCTCTAACCGGTCCTCCAGGCCCCTTTGAGGAGAAAGGGGAGCCAGGCCGCGGCACCCTCCAACATA
>NZ_JAPCZO010000042.1:0-41032 GCF_025941625.1 Rhizobium acaciae | reverse complement strand
TCCATAAAAACAATACGCACAAAGCCCGCCTCGTGCGGGCTTTGTCGTATCTGGTAACAGGTCGAGGGATTAACGCCTAATCAGGAGCCTGCAACAAGGCAAAGCCGACGCAGCGGGACAGAAAACAACAAATCCTGCCCCCGCAACCAAACCTTCCCATAAAAACAAGACGCAAAAAGCCCGCCTCGTGCGGGCTTTTTGCGTTCCAGAAGTAGGTCGTGGCAAGCATCCAGGATGCAGCAACCGGATCCGGATCCTTCAGTTCAATTCATTCCGAGCCAGGAATTCTGCTGCCTGTATTGTATCCAAGGCACTCGCTGTCTGCCTGAATTAAGGCAGGATTTCCCAGAGGCTGCGATCGCCGACGAGATAGAGTGGAGAGAGGTTCAGTCGAAGAAGCCCGCATCCTCTTCCCTAAGATATCTCCTGGCCGCTTCGGCGTCGATATCGAGGCCCAACCCCGGCGCTTCCAGTAGGTCCACCATACTGTCCTTGACGATCTGCGGCGGCAAGCCGATGACCAGATCCTGCCACCAGGGGTCGGAGGCGCTCGGATATTCGAAGGCGATATAATTTGCCGGCAAGGTGGCGCAGACATTGATTAACGCGCCGAGCCCCAGCAGGCCGTTAGCGGTACCGTGCGGTGCCATCAGAATCGAGTGCATGTAGGCATGCTCGGCGACCCATTTGAGTTCGGCAATGCCGCCAATGTCGGCTGGATCGGGGCCGATGACGCGTACCGCCTGCGTCTCGATCAGTTCCTTGAAATTGTGCCGCAGGTAGATCTGCTCACCCGTGTGGATTGGCGTCGAGGTGGAGGTTGTCAGTTCCCGATAGGCCTGCGGATTGACCCACGGCACATAATCGCCAGTCAGCATGTCCTCGAGCCACATCAAATTGTACTTCTCGACCGCGCGAGCGAACTTGATCGCATCGGGCAGCATCCAGCCCGGGCCGCAGTCGAGCGCCAGGCTGACTTTGTCGCCCAGCACTTCCTTCATCGCGATCACGCAGTCGAGCATGTGATTGAAACCGCGCTCGCTGATCATGCCCTGATCCATGGCGCCGTGATAGCCGGCCTTCTTCTGCGTCACGCCGTAGTGGAAGTCCTCGATGGTGTCCTTCATGTTGGAGTGGAACGAGATTCCTTGCTTGACCATGAAGAAGTTCTGCGGCTGCTCCATCATCCATTTGACGTCAGCGGCGTAATCCTCCGGCCGGTCGCCCGTGCGTTTTTGGCGGATCGAGCCGTTGTAGACGCGCACCTTGTCGCGCACCTTGCCGCCGAGCAGTTTATAGACGGGCACGCCCGCGGCCTTGCCGGCAATATCCCACAGCGCATGCTCGATAGCGCTTACCGCTGCGCCGTACGGCTTGAAAGAGCCGCGTTGGCGGATCTTCAGCATGACTCTCTCGACGTCGGTCGGGTCCTCGCCGATCAGCGCCTCGCGGAAATGCAGCACAAAGGGCTTGAGGTAGGATTTGGTGAACTCGACTTCGCCCAAGCCATAGAGGCCCTCGTCGGTTACGATGCGGACGATCGGGTGTTTGCCGATAACGGCGCAGCGCAGATCGGTGATCTTCATCTTCGTTCCTTTTCGCCTCAGCTCCAGGTGCGATCCCAGGAATACTCATCGTCCCAGCGATCCGTGGGCTGCCAAATGCCGGTGACACCCGGCTGCAGATGCTGCGAGATCACCTCGTCGACGACGTCGTCAATCCCCAGGCCCGGCTTGTCCGGAACAGTGATAAAGCCGTCCTTCACCAGCGGCTTGGGAAGCCCCGTGACGATATCGTCCCACCAGTCGACATCGGCGGAATGGTATTCGAGCGCCATGAAATTTTCGGTCGCGGTCGCGACATGTGCCGCGGCCATTGCGGCGATTGGACTTTCTGCCATGTGGATGGCCATGGCGACACCATGGTCCTGCGCCATGTCGCCGATCTTCTTGGTCTCGAGGATGCCCCCACTGGTGAGCAGGTCCGGGTGGATAACGGAGACGCCGCAGCTGTTGAGCAGAGGCTCAAAGCCCTCCTTGAGGTATATATCCTCGCCAGTGCAGATCGGCACCGTGGTGGCATCCTGCAGTTGTCGGTACTGCTCGGTATACTGCCATGGGATCACATCCTCGAGCCAGGCTGGCACGTATTTTTCAATTCGCCTGGCAAGGCGAATGCCGTTCTGCATGGAGATATGGCCGATATGGTCGATCGCAAGCGGCACATCCATGCCGATGACCTCACGAACCTCGGCGATGTATTGCTCAAGCAGGTCGAGACCTTTGTCGGAAAAGTGCAGGCCGGTAAACGGGTGCTGGACGTTATGCAAATCGTACGCAGCGTTGCGGACACGCCGCTCTTCAATGGTCTTCAGCGGTCCGCGACTGGGACCGTCGCGGTATCCTTCTAGCGAGCCGGCAGGAAACACGACCGCACCGGGCACATCTGCGATCTGCATCAATCCCAAATCCATCTTGAGGAAGGTGAATCCGAGCTCCATGCGCTGCTTGAGGCGCTTACCGGTCTCGGTACCGCTCGGCACGGTGGCGTCGGTATCGCAGTAGACGCGCACTTTCTCCCGAAACCGGCCGCCGAGCATCTGGTAGATAGGGACGCCATAGGCCTTGCCGGCAAGATCCCATAACGCGATCTCAACCGCCGATACGCCGCCGCCTTGCCGACCGTGCCCGCCGAACTGCTTGATCCGGCGAAACAGGCGGTCGATGTCGCAAGGGTTCTCGCCAAGCAACCGGCTCTTCAGCATCAGCGCGTAGGTGGCGCTGGCGCCGTCGCGCACCTCGCCAAGCCCGACGATGCCCTGGTTGGTGTAAATCTTGAGCAGCACTGAGGTGAACGGCGCGCCGACAATTTCGGCTACCCGCATGTCGGTGATCCGAAGGTCGGACGGCTTGGAATGTGTATTCACCCGATTGAGCGCCTCGTCGGCTCCATCTGCCTCTGGCATGATTTATCCTCGTTCTGTCGCCGGGTTTGTCTCCGCGCACGGCTGCGGCGGCATAGAGCGTTGCTAATCCAGCTCTATCTCGTGGTTTTGAAGGTAGTCGCGGTTCATTTCGACGCCGAGACCAGGCTTGGGCGTAAGCTTGAGGCTGCCGTTCGAAACATCCAGTGGTCTGTCGATGAGGTGATCGTATTTGCCCAGGTTCCACTCCGACGTTTCAAGTTTGTAGAAATTAGGAACGGTCATCATCACCTGCGCTCCCGCAACCACGTTGATCGGCCCTGCGGCGTCATGCGGCGAGACCGGGATGTAGTAGGCTTCGCATAGGGCAGAAATCTTCTTGAGCTCGGTAATGCCGCCGGTCCAGGTGACATCAGGCATGATGTAGTCGGCGAGCTTGTTTTCGAGCACCGGCACGAAATCCCACTTCGTGTGGCCACGCTCGCCCCACGAGATAGCGGCGCTGACCTTCTCACGGACCTGTCTGAGAGCGTTGAGGCTCTCCGGTGGACAGGGCTCCTCGAACCAGTCGATCTGACCAGCTTCCTCCAGGCTCCGACAAAGGCGAATGGCGGTGGGAACGTCGAAGCGGCCATGCGCATCGATGAGGATGTCGACATCAGAGCCCGCCGTTTCGCGGATCAGAGCCGTGAGTTCGGCGGCTTCGCGCTCGTCCTTGCGGGTCATGCTGCCGTCGAGGTAGCCGTCCCGCTGTTCGCGAGACTGTCCATCGGCGGTGCGGCCCTGGTGGGGGAAAGGATCGAACTTGAGCGCAGTGTGACCGGACTCGACGATGTCTCTAATCTCGCGGACCACAGCCTCCTTGCTGGTAAATTTGGCCTGGTTGGGATGGGTGTAGAGCGCGATTTCATCGCGTACCGGTCCGCCCAACAGCTCGTAAATCGGCTTACCAAGAACTTTGCCTCGAATGTCCCAAAGGGCTATGTCGATGGCGCTTACGCATTCGACTGCGGCGCCGCGACTGCCCATGTAGGTGAAGCTGCGGAATATCTTGTGCCACAGATACTCGATACGCGCCGGGTCCTCGCCTGTCACAGCGGCACCGATCTGCCGCAGGATCGTGCATAGGGCGCGATTGGCGAGCCTTGTCGTGGTGGTGATCTCTCCCCAGCCGCTCACCCCCTCGTCGGTCGTCACTTCGACGAACAGAAACTCTCCCCAATAAGAAGCATCGGATCTGATTAGCCACGGCCGAACGCTGGTGATTTTCATCTCAACTGCCTTTACTGAAATGGTCGGGATAACGATATTCCAGGCTAAGTATTCTATCCTGCCCGAGCGGCGTTACGTGCGCGCATGTGTTCGAGGATGTGCCGGCCGGAGCCCTCGACATGGCGTGCAATGAGCTCGGCTGCCTCGTTCGCATTTCCCGCTTTCACATGCGCGATGAGCTCGCGATGCTCGCTAAGGATCGCGGCACGCCGGGCGAGCGTGAAGTTGAAACGCCGGCTCACGGCTCGAAGCACTTCGCGATGCTTCCACCAAAGCTCGGCGGCATGGCGGTTGTAGTGCTTTTGGTACATGACGGTGTGAAAAGCGGTGTCCAGCTCGCTGTGCCTGAACGTGTCGGCGAAGTTGTTCTCTTCAATGAGGCCCTGGATGCGTTCGAGTTCAGCAATGTCCTCGACGGTGGCCATATTCACGAACCATCGCGTCAGTGCCGGCTCGATCAAGACTCCTATCTCGTAGATGTCCCGAACAAAATCCTGATCTATGGGCCGCACGCGCGCTCCGCGGTTGGGAACAAGGGTGACAAAGCCCTCACCGCGCAACAGTTGCAGAGCCTCGCGCACGGGGTTGGTTGAGGTGCCGTGGCGCCGTGCGAGATCGGTGACCACAAGCCGGTCGTTGGCAGCGAGCCGCCCTTCGATGATGTCTTCCCTGATCAGTTGATAAAGCGAGGCGCCCTCGCTGGAGGCTCCGATAGGGTCGATCCCTTCGGGTGGCTTTGCTTTGAAATCGCTTGTTTCGGCCAAGACTATCCCCAGTCAATACACATATTGCTCGGATATCACGCAAGGCTTCCCAAAACAATGTACGATTTCTTCAATTGACAGGCAATCTACAATCTGAAAACGTATGATCTGGTCGAAGGAGTACATTGGGTGGAAGTCCCGCGGCCGAGGAGCAAAGACCGCTCGCCTCTAGGCAGAGCGGCATGGGAGAAGCTGGAGGATACCTTATGACGAGGATTTCACTCGGCGGTGCCGTCCTACGCGGCACTGTCTGCACTGCTTTGATGGTATCGTTGATGTCTGCGTCTGCGCTGGGTGCGCCGGTCGACTTGAGCAAGTGGTCGCCGGAATATGTGCGCTCCATTGCCGGCACACAGGATTTTGACACGGCGGGCGATTGTGCCAAGGTCACCCCACTCGACTACAAGGGGCGACTGACTTTCTGGTATCAGGGCGTGTTCGAGGGCGACCCCGACCTCCTGCGCCAGTATTACAAGGATTTCTTCGAGACCTTCCGCAAAACCTATCCAAACATCCAGCTTGAGGAACAAGCCCTTACCTATAATGACCTTCTGGATAAGTTCCGGACCGCACTTCTGGGCAATGCAGCGCCCATGGCGGTGCGCCTGCAAATCCTGGGGGGCACCGAGTTCGCCGCAAAAGGCTATCTGGAGCCGCTCAAACCCGAGGATGTAGGATATTCGACCGAGGACTTCTGGCCCGGTGCAATGAAGGCCGTAACCTGGGAGGGGGTGACCTACGGCATCCCAACCAACAACGAGACGATGGCGTTCATCTGGAACGCCGACGTCTTCAAGCGTGCAGGCCTCGATCCGGACAAGGCTCCGGCAACCTGGGACGACGTCGTCAAATATTCCAAGCAGATCCACGACAAGCTCGGCATTGCCGGTTACGGCCTCGTGGCGCGCAAGAATGCCGGCAATACGCCGTATCGCTTCATGCCGCAGCTGTGGGCCTATGGCGGCGGCGTCTTCGACGAAGCTACCGCCAACCCGACCTATAAGCAGGTCCAGCTCGATAGCCCCCAGAGCAAAGCGGCATTGCAAGCCTCCTACGATATGTATGTTCGCGACAAGTCGGTTCCGGTTTCGGCGCTCACCAATCAGCAGGCGGATAACCAGCCCCTATTCCTCGCTGGCCAGCTCGGCATGATGGTCTCGCACCCGTCCGACTACAACGTCATGCTCGACCTGCAGAAGAAGACGACGGGCAGCGACAAGGACAAAGCGCAGACCGTCATCGATAATATGCGCTACGGCCTGATTCCGACTGGCCCCGACGGCAAGCGTGCCGTCGTGTTTGGCGGCTCGAACATTCACATCCTGAAGCCCGAATATGTCGAGGGCGGCAAGGTCGACGAGCCGGCTGCAAAGGCCATCAGCTGCATGTGGGCGAGCCCCGAATGGTCGCTGAAAATGGCCTATGCCGGCTCGAACCCGGGGAACCTTAACGGCTTCAAGACCAAATGGATGAAGGAACGCCTTGATAGTATCAAGTTCCTTGATGTCACGACTTCGATGCTGCCATACGGCATCCCGTTCCCGGCGCTGCCACAGTCCCCCGAGATCATGAACATCATCGTCCCGGACATGCTGCAGAATGCCCTCACCGGAGCCATGACCGTCGACCAAGCAGCGGACGACGCAGCCAAGAAGGTAAAAGACCTGACGGACGGCGGACTCTAGTCCAAGCCTGCCGATCTGACCGGCTGCGCCTCGATTGCAGCCGGTTTCTTCCGAAGAATAAGGGCAGGGCACAGTGACGATCTTGACTGGCAAGGCCGAGGCACGCCGAAGACTGCAACCCGACAGGTCCGGCGTGCTGCGAAAGATTTGGGAGCATCGCGCTGACTACGCATACGTGCTTCCCGCGATCGCCGTGATGCTCATCGTCATTGCCTATCCGATCTACTACACGATCGAGCTGTCGTTCTTCAACACACCGCCTGGCCTGCAACTCCGGGACAAGATTTTCGTCGGCCTCGACAATTACATCGCCATCCTCACAAGTCCGGTGTTCTGGACGGTCACCTCGAACACTCTTATCTGGACATTGGGATCCACTCTCATCGCATTTGTCCTGGGGTTTGGCTGCGCGCTGGCGCTTCATCGTGACTTTCTCGGCCGTGGCATCCTGCGGGCCATCCTGATCATCCCCTGGGTCATCAGCGCGGTCGCCGCGTCCTATATCTGGAAGTGGATCTACCATTCGGACTTCGGGATCATTGGCGCGGTGCTGGTCGGCCTCGGATTGGCCGACCGGCCGCCGAACTTCATCGACAGCGTCAGCACGGTGCTGCCCTCGCTGATCGTCGTCAATATCTGGCGAGAGTTTCCGTTCGCCATGATCATGATGATGGCTGGCCTGCAGACAGTCCCCGACCAGTTGCTGCGTGCCGCAAGGGTCGACGGAGCCAATGCATGGCAGCGGTTCTGGCACGTCACCTTCCCGCACTTGAGAAACGTCTCGACGGTGACGATCCTTCTGCTGGCAGTGGCCAACTTCAATTCATTCATCATCCCCTGGATCATGACCGGCGGCGGGCCGTCGAACGCATCGCATATCTGGATCACCCACATTTATGAGCTCGCCTTCGGCCGCCAGCGCTGGGGGGTGGCATCGGCCTATTCGGTGCTGCTGTTCCTGATCCTGATGTCGCTCGGCTACTTCTACGTCCGTGCGCTAAGCGGCAACGAGCGGAAGGATGGCAGCGCATGAGCACGATTGCCGAGACTACTCCTCGAGGCCCGGCCCGTCGCCGTATGCGCATCGACGGATGGCGGTGGGGCGGACGCATCTTCCTCGTGTTCATGATGCTTTACACCGCGTTGCCGATGATCTGGATGCTGATCACCTCGATCAAGTCCGGCTTCGCAGCCATGCAATTCCCGCCGCAATGGTGGCCTGACCAACCCACTCTTGCCAGCTACCAGAAGCTGCTCGATCCGCAAAACAGCGTCGGCCAGGACTTCCTCCGCTTCTTCTGGAACAGCCTTTTCGTCTCCACCGCCACGACCATCCTTTCGGTCATCGTGGCAGTTCCTGCGGCCTACGCGTTTTCGCGCTTCACCTTCCCGGGCCGGAACTTTCTGTTCTTCGCCGTCTTGCTTCGCAACATGTTCCCGGCCGTGATCTTTCTCGTGCCGCTCTTCATCCTGATGCGCGCGATCGGGCTGGTGAACACGCATGCGTCGCTCGTCCTCACCTACCTCACATTCGGTCTGCCGCTGGCAATCTGGCTCCTCAAGGGCTTCTACGACAACATTCCGGTGCAACTCGAGCAGGCGGCGCGCATCGACGGCGCGACGCGGTTCCAGGCCTTTATCCTGATCGTGATGCCGCTCTCGACGCCAGGAATCATCGCCACGGCGATCTATTCCTTTATCGGCGCGTGGAACGAATACATCTACGCCTACACCTTCCTTTCCAAGAACGAGCAGTTGACACTGCCGGTCGGCATCCAGCGCTTCTTCTCGGAAAATACGACGGACTTTCCGGGTTTGATGGCGGCCAGCTTTATGATGAGCGTGCCCGTCGTGGTCCTGTTCCTCGTCCTGCAACGATACTTCGTACGCGCCCTCACGGAAGGCGCAGTCAAGCACTAGAGGAGTTGCCGGTGGCCCACGTGGTCCTTAAAGATCTGGTCAAGACCTATGGCAGCTTCAAAGCTGTCAACAATGTTTCGCTGACGGTCAACGACGGCGAATTCGTTGCGCTCGTCGGCCCTTCAGGCTGCGGCAAGACAACCACACTCAATCTTGTGGCGGGGCTCATCCCCATCACATCTGGCGACATCGTCATCGGCGACAGGGTGGTCAACGACCTCGACCCCAAGGACCGGGACATCGCAATGGTGTTCCAGAACTACGCGCTCTATCCGCAGAAATCGGTCTACAAAAACCTGGCGTTCCCGCTGCAGATGCGCAAACTGCCAAGAGACGAGATCGACAAGAAGGTCAAGGAAGCAGCGCGAGTGCTCGACATGACGCAGCTGCTCGAGCGCAAGCCACGCGAACTTTCGGGCGGGCAACAGCAGCGCGTGGCGCTCGGCCGTGCCCTCGTTCGCGATCCGGCGGTATTCCTGATGGATGAACCACTCTCCAACCTCGACGCCAAGCTGCGCGTGCAGATGCGGTCGGAGATCAAGCGTTTCCACCAGGACCTCAAGGCGACGATCATCTACGTGACGCACGACCAGCTCGAAGCGGTAACTATGGCCGACAGGATGGCGGTGATGAACGGTGGCTACCTGCAGCAATACGATTCACCGGCGCAGGTCTTTGCCCATCCGGTGAACATGTTCGTCGCCAGCTTCATCGGCAGCCCGGCGATGAGCCTTGTTCCGCTGGAGGCGTCAACGGCAAACGGCAACACTGTGTTGACCAGCGCGGAGGGCTGGCGCCTCGAGCTCTCGCCAGAAAACGCTCAGAAGGTCTCAAGGGCAACAACCAAGAAAGTCGTGCTCGGCGCACGTCACTCGACGATCAAGCTGCACAAGAGTGCGGTGCCAGGAAGCATTCCTGCCAAGGCCTATACGGTGGAGCCGACCGGAGACGTCACCTTCGTACAGGCGTTCCTGTCTGGCGCCATCATCAATGTCAGCGTGCCGCCGACCATTGCCGTCGCACCGGACGAACAGATTTGGCTCGAGTTCGACCAGGAGCGGATGCATCTGTTCGACGGCGAAACAGAAATGGCCCTCAAAGCCAATTGAGACCAAGCGGATGCGTGTGAAACGAGGGCGTGGATGACTACGAAGCTTAAAATCACGGCGATCAAGCCCTATCCGGTATGGGTAGGAACGCGCAACCAGATGCTGGTCAAGGTCGAGACTGACAACGGCATCTTCGGCTGGGGCGAGAGCGGCTTGAGCGGTCGCGAGAAGGCCGTAGCCGGCGCGATCGAGCACTATCGCGAGTTTCTGATCGGCCGCGACCCGATGCAGATTGGTCGCATCTGGCAAGAAGTTTATCGTAGCCAATACTTCGAAGGCGGGCGCGTTCTGCAGGCGGCGATTTCCGCCATCGACATTGCCCTTCACGACATCAAGGGCAAGGCGCTGGGGGTGCCGGCCTACGACCTGCTGGGCGGCAAGCAGCGCGACCGCATTCCTACCTTCGCCTCGACCGGTGACGAGGCCGAGGGCGATGTTGCCATCGAACGAGCCCGCGAGCTACGCGCACAAGGGTGGCAGGCGATCCGCTTCTTCCCCATCGGGCAAAACAGCAAGGACATCTTTGAGCCGCGCGAGTCGATCGGCGCTACCGCAACGATGCTAAACAAGGCGCGCGAGGCGCTGGGCGACGACGTCGTGCTCGGCATCGACTATCACCATCGGCTGTCGGTGGCAGAGGCGGCTAGCTTCTGCAACAAGCTCGGCCGTGGCGTGCTTGACTTCCTCGAGGAGCCGATACGAGACGAGACACCGGAGGCCTACGAATCTCTGCGCACGATGACCGACATCCCGTTCGCCATCGGCGAGGAATTTGCCAGCAAGTGGCAATTCCTACCCTACATCGAGCGTGGCATTCATCAGTTCAACCGGCTCGATGTTTGCAATGTTGGCGGGCTCACCGAAGCGATGAAGGTCGCTGGTTGGAGCGAGGCGCACTATGTGGACCTGATGCCGCACAATCCCCTCGGCCCAGTCTGCACGGCCGCGACCATCCATCTTGCCGCCGCGGTGCCGAATTTCGCGTGGCTTGAGACCAGGGCGCCCGAAGCAAAGCTCGGCTTCGACAATTCCGACTTCTTCCCCGTGCAACCACGGCTCGACGGCCCCGACTATCCGGTCAGCGATCTGCCGGGGCTCGGCGTCGAGGTCAACGAAGAGGCGGTCAAGGCGGAGAGCTTTCGTTTCTGGGAAGCGCCTCACCTGAAGCGCCGCGACGGTTCTGTCACAAACTGGTAGTTTCATCCATCGGAGCCCAAAATGACGCATACTCCCGACATTACGCGACCGCCCAAAGAGCTGATCGACGCACTGAAGGAAATCGGCGCCGCGACGGTTGCCGGCACGCTTGGCCACATGGGCTTCCGCAATCCGCACATGGTCGGTCCCGTACCGCAGAACCGCGGGAAGTCGATCGTCGGGCCGGCGCTGACGCTCCAGTTCATGCCGCAGCGGCCGGACCTCTTCACCGAGGGAGAATATGCCGATCCGGAGACGCAGTTGCACCGGCACGTGCTCTATCACGCGCAGGAGGGCGATGTGGTCGTGGTCGACGCGCGCGGCGACATGAGCTCGGGCGTCTTCGGCGATATGATGTCGACCTATTTCAAAGGCAGAGGCGGCGCTGGCATCGTAATCGATGGGTGCATGCGCGATCGGCCCAATGTCGAGAAGCTGGATCTCCCTCTATGGCTACGTGGCTGGACTCCGAACTACCATGTGCAGACCAGCATCTATCCGAATGCGGTCAACGTTCCGATTGCCTGCGGCGGTGTCACGGTCATCCCCGGCGACATCATCGTCGCCGACGATGACGGGGTGGTGGTGCTTCCAGTCGCAATGGCCGCGAAGGTAATCGAAGAATCGCAAAAGCATCACGATTGGGAGGAGTTCTCGCGCGTGAAGCTTATGGAGGGCGGGTCGTTGCAGCGCTACTATCCGCTGCATGACGATGCCCGCGGAGAATACGAAGAGTGGCGCAAAACAAACCGCTTGGAGAACCGAAGTTAGCCTATTGATTACCCTCGGCGGGTCGCGAACTTTCTGAGGCATCGCCGACGTCTACGCAAAAATAGGGAGTCGAATTTCGCCGTGCGAGACCGCCGGCGGCAACTTCTTCGAACAGCTTCCCGGGGATCACGAGGTGCATCTCCTGTCGATGATCCTGCACGATTGGGACGAGGCCAAGAACCGCGCCCTGCTGCGCCGGTCCTTCGAGGCTTTGCCGAGCGGCGGCGCAGTGATCATCAGCGAGCTTCTCGTCAATGACGAAAAGACCGGGCCGGCGCCGGCCGCGCTAATGAGCCTCAACATGCTGATCGAGGCGGAAGGGCGAAACTACGCGCCGGCCGAATATTCGGCGTGGCTCGAGGAAGCCGGAGTCCGGCACATCGAGACGGCTTGGTTCGACGCACCCGGCGCGAACGGCGCCGTAATCGGCCGCAAGCCCTAAAGCCATGGGATGGAGGTAAGTATGAGCATTCACGATTTCGGATCTGCTGTCACGCGCGTGGCGTGGCGGGCGGCCAGGCGGGTGTTGCCCGCAGCATTCGCAGCGCTGGCGGCGGCGATTGGATCGTCGCCCGCCGGCGCGGCCGACAGCGAGCTGGTCGAACGGGGGAAATACCTGGTGACCATCACGAGCTGCACCGATTGCCACACGCCGGGACATTTCCTCGGCAAGCCGGACATGACGCGTCACCTCGGCGGCTCCGAGGTCGGTTTCGAGATCCCTGATGTCGGGGTGTTCTACGGCCCCAACCTCACGCCCGATGAGGAGACGGGCCTCGGGCGTTGGAGCGAGCGTGATATCGTCACTGCGATCCGGACAGGCAGGCGCCCCGACGGACGCATGCTCGCTCCAATCATGCCGTGGCCCGCATTGGCGAAGCTCACCGACTCTGACGCTGCGGCGATTGCGGCCTATCTCAAGAGCTTGCCGCCGGTGAGCAACAAGGTGCCCGGACCGTTCGGGCCGGGCGAGGCGCCGACTTCGTTCGTGATGAAGATCGTGGCGCCGGCGGAGAAATAGGGCCGGCGCATTGCAGGGCGGCGCCCATCCCATTGCCGCCTCGCGACTCGAGCGGAGTCGCCCCGGACGATTGCGCCGGAGTTCATTTCGGGAAGAGAACCTCGCCCTTGCCGAGCCCGCATTTTCGCCACCTGCCGCGCTTTTTGAAAGCAGCGCGATCAACGAGTATTTGCCACGCGAAACTCTGCCTCCAGACAGGGTATTGCCTCGACATTGCGCTTTACAACTATATAACATAGTTGCTACGTTACTAGCGATGGAAGCGGGCCTTCTGACTGGTTGTTGGACTGCCCTTAATGAAGGACGCTGCGACGATGTCTGGGACCTATGCCACTTTTTCCGACGATAGTTTTGCGGGCCGAAGCGTCCTTATCACGGGCGCAGCGAGCGGAATGGGTCTTGAAACGGCAAGGGCCTTCGCCAGCAAGGGCGCGGAAGTCGTCTTGGCCGATCGTGACGAGGCGGGGCTGAAGCGCTACGGTGCGGAACTGCGCAGTGGCGGCGCGGCTGTTCACACCGTGACGGTGGATGTCAGCGATCAGGAAAGCATCGACAAGGCCTTCGATTATTGTGACGCCAATCTCGCGCGTCTCGATAACGTCGTGACATGTGCGGCGATCATCACAGCCAAGCGTATATTCGAGCAGGATCGGACGCATTGGCATCGCGTGCTCGATGTCAATCTGCTCGGCACCTTCTTCGTCGTGCAGGGCGCAGTCAAACGCATGCTCGACAACCCCGATGGCGGCAACATCGTCTGTATCGCCTCGGATGCCGGCGTGCATGGCGGCGGCGGGCTGATTGCCGATACCGCCTATGCGGCATCGAAAGCCGGGACCCTGTCGATGGTCAAGTCGGTGGCGCGCGAACTTGCGGGCAGGAAGATCCGCATCAACGCGCTGAACCCCGGGCCGACGGATTCCCCGATGCACTCCCATATCGACCAGTCGCTGAAGGACCGCATCGCCGGCAATCTGCCGATGCGGCGCATGGGACGGCCGGAGGACATGGCGGCGGCAATCATGTTCCTGTGCTCGGATGCAGCCAGCTTTACCTACGGTGCCGCGCTCGATGTCGATGGCGGATCGATGTTCCGCTAGATCGGGGAGGGGATAAAGGCATGCAGCAGACAGCCCGCCGTTACGCCTATTCGGCTGATATTCCCGAACTCGATGATGTCGATGTGCTCGTCATCGGGGGCGGACCATCGGGATTATCGGCGGCGGTCGCGGCGGCACGTCTTGGAGTGCGGGTACGCCTCGTGGAGCGCTACGGCTTCCTCGGCGGCAATCTCACGGCGGGCCTCGTCGGCCCCTGCATGACCTCCTATTCGCTCGACGGCAGCCAGCAACTGATCCGCGGCATCTACGAAGAATTCGTTCAGCGGATGATGGCGCTGGGCGGCGCGCTGCATCCGAGTACGATCCCGGCAGGCTCAGCCTATTGCGGCTTCATCGTCTACGGCCACGACAAGGTGACCCCTTTCCAGCCTGAGGCGGCGAAGGTCGCGGCGCAGCGCATGTGCGTCGAGGCGGGAGTGGAATTGTTGTTGCACACCATGGTCGTTGATGCGGTCGTCGATGACCATGATGCGGCCAACCCCCGGGTGCTCGGGGTTGTTTGCGCCGGCAAGGGCGGGCTGAGGAGCATTCGTGCCAAGGTCGTCGTCGATTGCTCGGCCGATGGCGATGTCGCCCATTATGCCGGTGTCCATACCCGTCAGGGCCGGGAAAGCGACGGCCTTTCCCAGCCGCAGACATTGTTCTTCCGCGTGCAGAACGTCGATGACCAGGTGGTGGAGGATTACATCCGCGCGCATCCGCAGGATTTTCGGCCTTTCGCCTCGATCGTCGCCAAGGCGACGGCCGAGGGCCGCTTTCCCGCGCCTCGCCGCGGCATCGGTCTCTACAAGACCATGGAACCGGGCGTCTGGCGCATCAATACCGGCCGCGTGTTGCGCCGCAATGGGGCTGACGCCCTTGAGCTCTCGCTTGCCGAGGTCGAAGGCCGGGAGCAGACCGTGGCGCTGCTCGATTTCTTCCGGAACAACCTGCCCGGCTTCGAGCAGGTGGAACTGCGGGACACGGCAACCCAGATCGGCGTGCGGGAAACCCGACGGATCGATGGCGCCTACGAACTGACGCTGCAAGATTTGCATTCCGGCCGCACCTTCGAAGATGTCGTGGCGTTGTGCGGCTATCCGCTCGATATTCACGATCCCACAGGCTCGGGCGGTGGTACCGGTGGCGAGGGGCTTGATGCGGCCAATATCTACCAGATACCTTACCGGGTCATGCTGCCGCGCGTTCATGAGGGCCTGCTGGTGTCCGGCCGCGCGGTTTCGGCGACGCATGAGGCGCTCAGCGCCATTCGCGTCATGCCGCCCTGTTTTGCGCTCGGCCAGGCGGCCGGTGTTGCCGCAGCACTTTCGGTCGGCAACAGGGCCAGCCCGCGGCATGTCGACTACGCGGATTTGCGCAGGGAACTTCTGGCCCAGGGCGCCTATCTTGGCTGAGGAAAGGAGAGAGCGGGGAAGCGATATCCGCGTTATCTCAAATCAAGCCTTCAGATGAAGGGTCACCAACACGGTGCATTCGGCGCCATCGGCAAAGCGGGTTGCAACGCGCAGCCAATTGCCGAAGGCGTTGAGCCGGGCCACGGCAACGCCATCCTGTTCGCCCGGCATGGTGAATTCCGTTCCTTCCCGAACCCAATGCATGCCGTCAGGCGAGATTTCCACCCAGCCCTTGGATACTGTGCCGACGGGAGGCTTCAATGCCCGAATAAAGAACACGGCTTCATGCGCCCAGCCGGCCTCATAGGGTTCGCTCGCGGCGTCACCGCTCCAGCGCTCATTGCGGGTTATCACCGCCGTGATGTTTTCGGGAAGCATCAAAAATCCCCTGAAATGCAGATGGAATCGACGTAGAGAAAGGCACGCTTGGCGACATCCGTCTCGGCGAACAGGCAGAAGTTCAGCATGCACCAGAGGTTTTTCATCGCCGGAATCCGGATCGACTCGAAGCCGGATACGTCGAAATTCCGGTCGTTGCACTGCAAGCCGGTCGCCTTCATGGAGGCGAGGTCGAAATCGAAGCGCATATAGCTCCAGTTCACCTTCGTCGGGATCTCGTTGTAGCAGAGCCGTTGCTCACCATCCGGCAAGTCCAGCCAGCCTTCGGGCGCCAGGTGATAGTGGCTTACGGTCTTGTCTTCCCGGCCGATGGCGGTGAAGGACGTGGTCTCGCGTTTGTACTGCCATTTCTGCAAGTGCTTGCCGTCGAGTGCATTGAGAAAGCGCAGATGTGGCATAACCCGCTCGCCGTCTTCGTCGCGATCGCCGCATTGCAGGTCGAACAGGAAGCCGATCGATCGCACATCGGTTTCCGATAGTTTCAGTTCCGTCGCCTCCGGCTTGAACGTGAAGAAAATCTCGAAGCGGATCGGCCCGCGCTTGCGGAAGGTATGACGCTTGATTGCAACGTTTTGGGCACCCGGTTTTGCCTTCGTGGCGATCTTTAGCGCATAGGACGAATCCATGCCGCCGTGGGATCCTGCATCCCAATGCCCGAGAGTTGAGAGCATGGCGCTCGAGTGCTGGGCAAAGCCGGGCAGCATGACGTCGAGGTTGTCCTCGTAATTGCCAACCAACTGTGACCAGCCACAATGCCCGCGCGAAAAATCGTCAAACGACAGGATGCGCGGCAGAGGATCGAAACGGCTGAGCGCTGGATCCGCGCGAAGCATGGCGAGCCTCATGGCTTCCATCATGTCTGCTGTGGAAGAGGGGGCTGATGTCGTCATTATGGCGTTGACCTCACTGTATGCGGAGCCGTTTGACGGCGTCCCAATCGATTTCGATGCCGAGACCCGGCCGTGTCGGCACGTCGAGCTGGCCATTCTTCTGGCGCAGGCAGCCGGGCGCCAGATCGGCCAGGTCGCGCTTGAAGGGGCTAAGATCGCATTCGCATTCCATCACCCGGAAATTCGGAAGGGCGGCCGCCAGATGCGCGCTGGCCGTCTCGCAGATAATGCCGGACATACCGATATGCGGGGCGTAGCCCACATTATGGAGGGCGGCATAGTCAGCCATGCGCCGTGTTTCGGATATGCCGCCGGCACGGGCGACATCCGGCTGCAGGATTGAAAGGGTGCGGTTGGCGACGAGACGCTGCGCCTGATCGGCGGTAAAATTGCTCTCTCCGGCTGCGAGCGGCACGTCGCAGCGTTTGCGAAGTTCTTCGTAGCCTTGCTCGTTTTCCGGCGCCAGCGGCTCCTCGAACCAGAAGTAACCGTTGGCCGAAAGTGCCCTGCCGACTTCGATCGCCTGGTCCAGATCATAAGCCCAGTTGGCGTCGACGCAGAGTTCGATATCGTCGCCGGCGCGTTTGCGCAGCCGTTCGATGCGCCGACAGGCTTCCTTGACGGGATTGGCCATCTTGACTTTGATGCGCGGAAATCCCTCGCCGATATAACGCTCCAGTTCCCGATCCGCCTCAGCATCGTCGACCCAGTTTACGGCGGCGGCATAGACTTCGATCGTTTCCCGGCCGATGCCACCAAGCAGCTTGGCGATCGGCATGCCCGCGGCCTTGCCCATGATGTCCCACAGCGCGATGTCGACGCCTGCGATCGCCTCGATCAGCATGCCGCCGGCGCGGCCTGACAGCGAGCGCCGCATGGATTGCCAGAGCGCACCGATGTTGCGTGCGTCCTGTCCGATCAGCCGTGGTTTTAACGAGGTTTCGATCAGTTCCGCATAGGCCTTGGGCGAAAACCGGGCCAGAACTTCACCGACGCCGACGATGCCGGCATCGGTGCGCACCTCGATGAGGACCATCGAGACCTTGTGATAGGTGCCCCAGGACGTGACGGTCGGTTTGGGCAGCATCTGGCTGAGCGGATGAGCGACGACATCTGAAATGAGGATCGCCTGTCCGGTCGGACGTTGCACGGAATCCATCGGCTCTTTAGTTCCCAATGTTCTGCTTGTTGCTCCGGGTTTTGCTCGCTGCTTTGGGGTGTGTCTGTTATTCCTAGCGAGATGTTCGCGACTTGGCAACTGATAAACCTAGTTGCTAAGTTGGAAACTGCATGTTAGCTTTGTGAATATGAGGATCGAGATGACTGAAATTCCCGAAAGGAAGCCCGTTTTCACCGCCAAGCCGCCGAACCCTTCGCGGTTGGCGGATGGGGTGTCCGATGCGATTGCCGCCGCACTCTTTGATGGGCGCATCTCGCCTGGCGAGCCGTTGCCGCCCGAAGGGGAGATCGCCAGGGAATTCGGTGTCTCGAAGCCGATCGCCCGCGAGGCGCTTCGCCAGCTGACGGCAGCCGGGCTGATCTTCACCCAACAAGGCAAGGTTGCCCGCGCCAAGGCGCTGAGCGGCGACTCGATGGACAAAATCTACGGCTATGCGGTCCGCTCCAGTCTCAAGCGGCTGCGCGAAGCCAATGAAATGCGCCGCGTCGTCGAGACGGGAATTGCCCGGCTCGCCGCCGAACGTCGCGATCCGGAAGGTCTGGATATGATGCGGCAGGGCCTGGCGGGCATGCTGGCTTCCGTTCAGGAGCCCTCCGGCTTTACCGCCGCCGACATCCTGTTTCACCTTGGCCTTGCCGTGACGACGGGCAATTACATGATCCGCGTGCACATGGAGAGCATGCGTTCCGTGCAGCGCGAGGTGTCGGAATTGTTTTCACGTCGCGCCAATCGCAGCGACGTTGACTGGCGGGCAACGATTGACCGGCATCAGGCGATCTACGACGCAATTGCAGTTGGTGATGCCGACCTCGCCGAGCAAAAAATCCGGGAGCATTTCGAAGCTGCCGACATTGCCTCGCTCGAGGTGGCCGACAAGTTGAAAGATGCCGAGCGATGAGCGCCGCGCGCTTCTCACTGAAAGGCCGGCGCGTGCTGGTAACCGGTGCCAGTTCCGGCATCGGCCGGGCTGTTGCGCTTGGCCTTGCGGAGCATGGAGCGGAACTGATCCTGCATCATTTCGGTAATGAGACGGGTGCGCGTGAGGTGGCCCGGGCGACCGGCGGCACAGCGCCGGTACTGGAAGCAGACTTCACCGACGGGCGTGCGACGCAGGCTTTTGCCGATGAAGTGCTCAAAACACACGGCCCGGTCGATATCCTCATTGCCAATGCCGCTATCGAACATCGGCGGCCCTGGCAGGAATTGGATGAGGCGCATGTCAGCGCCCATGTGGCATCGAATTTCTCGGCGCTGCTGACGCTGACGGTAAAGCTGGTTCCACCGATGGCCGAGCGGGGCTGGGGCAGGGTCGTCGCCACAGGCAGCATCATGGCAGTGCGGCCGCGGGCGGAAACGGTTGTCTATGCGTCTCTCAAGGCGGCGCAGTTGACTGCGATCAGGTCGATTGCGCGCGAAATCGGCCATCGCGGCGTCACGCTGAATGTGGTTTCGCCGGGTGCGATCGAGATCGAAGCCAATGCCGCGCGCTACGGCGACCCGGCGTTCCGTAAAGCGGTTGCCGCCAAGATCCCTGTGGGCAGGCCGGGCCGGCCGCAGGACCTAGTTGGGGCGTTTGTTTTTTTGTGCAGCGATGCTGCCAGCTACATTACCGGTGCAAATATCCCGGTCGACGGAGGATGGTCGATCGGAGACGCGCCCGGGAGCCTTCCGCACGCTGCCGGGTGAGCGGCCTGCTACAAGGTTTTCGAAATCATGCGGCGGAACCATCCGCCGCAGCTTGCAGTCAAACGCCGGGCGAATGCCGTTTGCATTCATTCGGCGAAGGCTGATTGCCGACAACAAAAAGGGAGGAAACCATGAAGGCCGCATTAGCAGGTATCGCAGCATCCGCGTTGACATTGTGCATATCGACGTCTGCCGTCTTCGCGACGGATCTCCGCATGACAGTCTGGACTGGGAGCGAGGCTCATCTGAAGATGCTGAATGGCATTGCGGAGAGCTTCAAAGCCACGCATCCCGACGTGAACGTGAAGTTCGAGACCGTGCCGGTCAACGACTACACGCAGAAACTGACCTTCCAGATCGCCGGCGGCAATGCTCCCGACATAGCCTGGATGATGGAGGATGCCGCTCCGGCTTTCGAAAACGCCAATCTTCTGATGGATCTCGGCCCGACGCTGAAGGCGGCGGAAGGCTATGATTTCGACGATTTCTCGAAGCCGGCCATGGGCCTGTGGCAGAAGGACGAAACGGTCTACGGCATTCCGTTCTCCACCTCGCCTTTCATGATCTACTACAACAAGGACATGTTCGACAAAGCCGGACTGGAAGACCCGCTGACGCTCGCCGCCAAGGGCGAATGGAACATGGACAAATTCCAGGAAGTCTCCAAGAAGCTCGCGGCAGCCAATCCCGGCAAATGGGGATTCGAGTTCAAGGATGGCGAAGGCTATGCCTCTCGCATGACCCATGCCCTTCTGCCGCCAATCCGCGCCTATGGTGGCGATATCTGGTCGAACAAGGAATGCGGCTTCGACAAGCCCGAAGCCGTCAAGGCGGTCAAGCAGCTGCATGACATGGTCTTCAAGGATAAGTCCATCGTTCCGCCGGGCGAACAGGGCGATTACTTCTCCGGCAATTCGGCGATGACGGTCAACCAGATTTCCCGTGCTTCGAAGATGGCGGAAGCCGGCTTCAAGTGGGGTATCGCACCGTTGCCCACCGGCCCAGGTGGTGAGTCACCCGTTATCGGCCAGGCCGGTCTTGTTGTGTTCGCCCAAGGCAAGAATACGGAAATCGCCGCGGAATTCGTGGCGCATATGACCAGCAAGGAAAATGTCGCCACCATGGCGCAGTTCTTCCCGCCGGCCCGCAAGAGCGTTCTGCAGGCCGATGCATTCATCAATGGCAACAAGCTCGTGCCGCCCGAGATGATGAAGAATGTGGCTGCCGCTATAGAAAAGGGCCGGGTGGTCTCGGCTAACGAAAAAGCGCCCCAGATCCTTGCCGCTATGGCGCCTCGCGTCGATGCCCTGTGGAAGCCGGATGCCGATGTCGATGCCGCCATCAAGGGTATCTGCGCGGCAATCCAGCCGCTGCTTTGATCAGAACGAAGATGGCCGATACCGTTCATAACTCCATTCGAACCGGCCAAAAGACCTGGCTGACGTTGAAGATGAGAGAGATGATGGAGGCGTGGCTGTTTGTCAGCCCCACCTTCATCGGCTTCCTCATCTTCTTCCTCGGTCCGCTCTGCGCAGTGGTCTATTATTCAATGACCGAATGGAACCTGCTCAGCCAGCAGGCTACCTTCGTAGGCCTTGCCAATTTTCAGAATGCGCTCCTCGAAAACCCTGACTTTTGGCTTGTGGTACGCAATTCGGTTATTTTCGCGATCGGTCTCGTGCCGCTCAACATGGCGCTCGCGCTCGCCTTGGCGCTCGCCCTTTCCCGGCCGTTTTTCGGGGTCGTGTTCTTTCGCACGGTGTTTTTCGCCCCCGTCATCACCTCGGCCATCGCCTGGGCGATCGTATGGAAATTTCTGCTGCAGGGAGAAGGCGGTTTCATCAACCAGGTGTTGGCGCTGGTCGGGATCACCGGTCCAAACTGGCTGCGTGAACCGAGCTGGGCCATGGCGGCGGTCATCGTCACCCGCGTCATCAAGATGGTCGGCCTCAACATGATCCTCTACATTGCGGCGCTGCAGGCGATCCCGCGGGACTATGAAGAGGCAGCGCGTCTGGAGGGCGCCTCACGCCGGCAGATCTTCAGCATGATCACCTGGCCGTTGCTGGCGCCGACCACGCTCGTCATCATGGTCATCACGACGATCGGCTCTTTCAAGGTCTTCGATCACATATATCAGATGACCGGTGGCGGCCCGGAAAACGGCACACTGGTGCTTGCCTTCTACATCTACCAGCAGGGCTTCAAGTTCTTCAATGTCGGCTATGCCTCGGCGCTCGCGATGATCATGTTCGTGATGATCATGGCGCTGACCCTGGTACAGGTGATGCTGCGGAGAAAGGGATCGGAGTGACCCAGCGCCAAATCCAGATCCTCTACCGCACCTGCTGGACGATCGCACTGTTGGTCGCCGCCATTCCTTTTGTTTTCCCATTCGTTTGGATGGTGTCTGCCGGCTTCAAGAGCGTGACCGAGATATTCGGAGCGCCGACGCTTATTCCGCGCGTCTGGCGCTGGCAGAATTTCGTCGAAGTGTTCACCTACCAGCCGTTCGCGCGGCAGTATTTCAACTCGCTTTACATCGCGATCGTGGTGACGGCGCTCACCCTGGTCATCTCGTCGCTGGCCGGCTATGCGCTGGCGCGCATGCGGTTTGCCGGTGCCGGGCTGCTGATGCTTTTTCTGATCTCGGCGCTCATGGTGCCGGAGGAAGTGACGATCATTCCGAACTTCTTCCTGATGCGTTGGTTTGGTTTGGTGGATACTCACTGGCCGCTGATCCTGCTGCCCACCTTCGGCCCTCATGGGGTGATGGCAACGTTCCTGATGCGCCAGTATTTCCTGGCCCTGCCCAAGGAACTGGAAGAGGCCGGCAAGATGGACGGCCTCTCACGCTTCGGCGTTTGGTGGAAGATAGCGCTGCCGATGGCGCGTCCGGCCCTGGCTGCGGTTTCGATCATCACCTTTCTGTTCTCGTGGAACCTGTTCCTGGAGCCGCTGATCTTTCTGAGCTCGCTCGACATGTTCACGCTGCCTTTGGCCTTGTCGAACTTCAACGACAGCTACGGCTTACCGCTGTGGAACCTGCAGCTTGCCGCTACCAGCCTTGCCGTGGTGCCGATCCTGATCGTCTATCTGATCGCCCAGCGGCAGATCATCGAAAGTTTTGCGCTATCAGGCGTGAAGGGATGAGGAATTTTCGTTCATGAGCAGTGTATCGCTTAAAGGCATCGAAAAACGCTTCGGCGCCGTCGAGGTCATCCGCGGCGTCGATCTCAGGATCGATCCGGGCGAGTTCGTCGTATTCGTCGGTCCGTCAGGCTGCGGCAAGTCCACCTTGCTGCGGTTGATTTCGGGGCTGGAATATCTCAGCGGCGGTGAACTTGCGATTGGCGGCCGGGTGGTCAACGAAGTGCCGGCTTCGAAACGCGGTGTTGCCATGGTCTTCCAATCCTATGCCCTCTATCCGCATTTGACCGTCCGGGACAATATGGGTTTCGGGCTGAAGGTCCGCAAAGTTCCGGCACAGGAGCGTCAGAAACGCGTCGATGAAGCAAGCGCCACGTTGAAGCTCGAAGCATTGCTCGATCGCTACCCCCGCGAGCTTTCCGGCGGTCAGCGGCAGCGCGTCGCGATCGGCCGGGCCATCGTCGGAAATCCCAATGTCTTCCTGTTCGACGAACCGCTGTCGAACCTCGATGCAGAGTTGCGCGTGCACATGCGCTCTGAAATCGCCGCGCTGCACAAGCGGCTCTCCACGACGATGATCTATGTAACGCACGACCAGATCGAAGCGATGACGCTCGCCGACAAGATCGTCGTTTTGCGCGACGGCCGTGTCGAGCAGGTCGGTTCCCCCCGGGAATTATATGAGCGGCCGGCAAATATCTTCGTGGCGCAGTTCATCGGAAGCCCAAAAATGAATCTGCTCCCGGCAGGTGTCGCGCCTTTGCTGACAGGCGCAACGGCAGCGGATCCCGCGGCCGAGACCATCGGGATAAGACCGGAGCATTTGACGGTCGTGGAGCCTCGAGAAGGGACGCTGCGCGGAACCGTCGGGCTTTGTGAATATACCGGGGCGGTAACGCTGCTCCACGTCAAGCTGCCGGACGGGCATGATTGCCTCGTCCTGCACGACGGTGGTGATATGAAGGCGGGAAACCAAATAGGGCTCACCGCCGATGTCTCGAAGGTGCACTTTTTCAATGGCAACGGGCAGACAACAAAGCGGACTGAACAAGGCTGGACTGCTTGAACGTACTGCAGCTCCTGGCGCGGGCGCGAGCCGCAGAAATCTCTGAAGAGCGGGGTTCGTCTACTCGCCCTGTCGCAAGTTGCGAAGCCGGTCGAAAAGGACGGCGAGCACGATTGCGCCACCGATAAAGCAGCCCTGCCAGAACGCGTTGATGCCGAGCAGGCCAAGACTGTTGCGGATGATTTCGATGAGTGCGGCGCCGACCAAGGCTCCAAAGGCGGTGCCAACGCCGCCGGCCAGATTGGCGCCGCCGATAACCGCGGCGGCAATGACCTGAAGTTCCATTCCGGCGCCGATATTTGTGGTGACGGCGCCGAGCCAGCCGGTTTGAATGATGCCGGCAACCCCCGCCGAGAGGGCAGAAATCATATAGACGATGACCTTGATCCTTGGCACGGGAACGCCCGTCAGTGTCGCGGCGTGCTCATTGCCGCCGATCGCAAAGACATAGCGGCCGAACTTGGTCCAGCGCAGCACAAAACCGGTAATGAGTGCCAGCACCACCATATAAAGCACTGGATTGGCGATGCCAAAAACCCAGGCGCCGCCACCCAGCGCCAGTAGCTTGTCGTGATCAGGTCCGAACTCAAAAACCACAGTGTTGTTTGATGCAACCATCGCAAGGCTGCGCGCAATCGACAACATGCCGAGTGTGACGACGAAAGGCGGGAAGCCGAGATAGGCAATCAAGACGCCGTTGAAAGCGCCGACCAGAAGAGCCGTACCGATCGAGGCGGCGATGCCGACTTCAATACTGTAGCCCGCGTGCATGACGACCGCCAGCACCATGCTGCACAGGCAAAGTACGGAGCCAACGGACAAATCGATGCCGCCGGTGATTATGACCAGCGTCATGCCCAGCGCGATAATGGCGACGAAGGTGACGTTGCGGGTGATGTTGTAGATGTTCTTCGCCGTCGCAAAGGAGTCCGTTGCCATCGACAGAAAAATGCAGGCTAGAATGACTGCAATCAGCACCCAGAATGTCTGGCCGCTCATGATCGTTGCAAGCCAGCTCCGTTGCTTCTGTCCTATCGTTTGGTCAAGTGTAATCGCCATCGTCGACCTTCTTCCTTCCTGTTGCAGCGGATAGCATCGATCACACCTGTTCGATGGCGCCGGTAATCAGTCCCGTCACTTCCTCCGGCGAACTTGCCGCAATCTGCTTGTCGGCTACTTTTCTGCCTCGCCGCATCACGATCACACGGTCGGCGACCGAAAAGACGTCGGGCATGCGGTGGCTGATCAGGACAACGACAATGCCCCGGTCCCGCAATTGGCGGATCAGGTTGAGAACCTCAGCGACCTGGCGCACGGAAATGGCTGCGGTCGGCTCGTCCATCAATACGATTTTCGCTTCCGACAGCATCGTGCGGCCGATCGCGACCGCTTGGCGCTGGCCACCTGACATTTGCTTGACGAGATCGCGCGCCCGCGTCTCGGATTTGAGCTCGCGAAATATCTCGCCGGCGCGCTTGTACATGGCCTTGTGGTCGAGGATGCGAAGAGGCCATACGCCGCGGCGCAATTCCCGACCGAGGAACACGTTCGCTGCCGCCGTCAGATTGTTGCAGAGCGCCAAGTCCTGGTGAACGATCTCAATGCCATGCTGGCGTGCTTCCTTCGGCCGATGAAGCACGAGATCAGCGCCATCGAGGCGCATGGTTCCATGGCTCGGTCGAAAGTTGCCGGCGATCATCTTCACCAAAGTGGACTTGCCAGCGCCGTTATCGCCCATGAGGCCGACAACCTGCCCGGCTTCGAGCGAAAACGAAACATCGTTGACTGCCTGGATGGCACCGAAATGTTTGGAAATATTGCTGAGCTCAAGAACCGCCACCAGCCTCCTCGCCTCCCAAAACCTGCGGGCCTATCCATCGCACCGAACCCTGCTTGTCTTGAAGGCAAGGCTCCGGCGAGTTCACTTTTCCAGTATCCTCCCAGGAAAAGCGATTGGGAGCATTTACGCAAAACCCTGCGACAGCGTCAACTCATTGTCCCGGCCATTGACCTTATTGTCGCAAAAATCTGTTTTGTCAGACAAATATCATTTGACGAGAGTGGCGCCCGGATATTAGCTATCAATGGGGGAGAAAGAGCATGCTGATCCTTGTGACCGGTGCGACGGGCAAGGTCGGGCGGCGCTTCATTGCTGGGCTGCTTGACGATCCGAGATTTTCCAAAGCCCGTATTCGTGCGCTTTGTCATAATCGTTTGTACGAGGCGACCGACCGTGTCGACGTCATCCGCGGCTCGATCGCCGATCGCGATGTCGTGGCAAAGGCGCTGGATGACGTTACCCATGTCGTGCATCTCGCCACATGCAAGGAAACGCCTGAAGACATCATGGACGTCACGGTCAAAGGTCTCTTTTGGCTGCTCGAGGAGTTCCGTCAGAACGTCACGGCACGCCAGTTCATCCTGATCGGCGGCGATGCGGGTGTGGGGCATTTCCACTATCGCCACAATGGCCCGATCACCGAGAGCGCCCCCCATTGCGCTTATCCGGGAAGCTATGCGCTCTCCAAGGTTCTGGAAGAGGTCATGCTGGAGCAGTTTGGCATTCAGTACGGCCTCAATGGCTGTTGTCTGCGCGCGCCCTGGATCATGGAAAAGGACGATTTTAAGTATTCGCTGTCTTTTGGAGACGACGTCTTTGGCGGTCCGGACTGGAAGACGCTCGTTCCGGAAGAAGCGGCACGGCGCTATGCGGCGATGGGTACGGTGCCGCTGCTCTTGGATGCCGACGGACGTGCACTGAAGCGCAATTTCGTCCATGTCGACGACCTTGTATCGGCAATATTGGCAGCGATCGACAACCCGCGGGCGGAGCGGCAGCTCTTCAATATCTGCATGGATCGACCAGTCGACTATGCTGAAGTCGCCGCCTATCTCCTGCGCACGCGCAATCTCGGCTCTGTCGACATACCGAGCCGCTTCCATTCCAATTGGATGGACAACAGCAAGGCGAAATACCTGCTGGATTGGCAGCCAAATTACAATCTCGAAATGCTTATCGACTCGGCCTGGCAATACGAGCGTTCAAAGGAGGAGCCTCGCATCGTCTGGTATCCGGGTTGATTTCGTGTGGCGGGCACGCGGTGTCCGTCTGTTTCAAGGGAGGAAACTATGAGGAAGGCATTACTACTTACAGCCGCAGTTTTAGCACTGACCGCCGGGCAAGCCTTGGCCAAAAAGCAACTCGTCATCGTCGTCAAAGGCCTCGACAATCCGTTCTTCGAAGCAATCAATCAAGGTTGCCAGAAATGGAACAAGGAGAACCCCACGGCGGAATACGAATGCTTCTACACCGGTCCGGCATCGACATCCGATGAAGCCGGCGAAGCGCAGATCGTTCAGGATATGTTGGGCAAGGCAGACACGGCTGCAATCGCAATCTCGCCGTCAAATGCAAAGCTTATCGCCCAGACCCTGAAGACCGCCAATCCGACGGTTCCGGTGATGACGCTCGATGCCGATCTTGCCGCCGAGGATGCAGCGTTGCGCAAGACCTATCTCGGCACCGACAACTATCTGATGGGCGCACGCATCGGCGAATACATCAAGAAGGGCAAGCCGAAGGGCGGCAAGATCTGCACGATCGAAGGCAATCCGGGAGCGGACAATATTCTACGCCGCGCACAAGGAATGCGCGACACGCTTACTGGCCAGAAAGGCTTGACCGAGCTGAAAGGCGAGGGTGGCTGGACCGAGGTCGCCGGTTGCCCGGTGTTCACCAATGACGATGGTGCCAAGGGCGTTCAGGCAATGACCGATATCCTCGCGGCCAATCCCGACTTGGACGCATTCGGCATTATGGGTGGCTGGCCATTGTTCGGTGCACCGCAACCCTATCGCGACCTGTTCAAGCCGATGGCCGACAAGATCGCCAGCAACGATTTCGTCATTGGTGCCGCCGACACGATCGGCGACGAGGTCGCCATTGCGAAGGAAGGACTGGTCACGGCGCTCGTCGGCCAACGACCGTTCGAGATGGGCTACAAGGCACCGTCGGTGATGATGGATCTGATTGCCGGCAAGCCGGTTGAAGATCCGGTCTTCACCGGTCTCGATGAGTGCACGAAGGATACAGTCGACACCTGCATCCAAAAGTAGGTTCACGGTTTGGCGCACCCGGTTCAAGGGTGCGCCGACTGTCCTTACGAGACGGATCGAGAGATCCGCTGGGCTTGACGCGCCCTGAATTCCGCGCTTTGTGCCGGCGTCAATCGCAGGCGACTTCCTCGTTATTACGATTGTTTTGATCATACGTGCAGACAGTCGAAAGAATGCTGAGGCAGTAGAAATAAATGCCTGACAAAAAATCGGGAAAGCCAACGGCTGCGGTCGAGGTGGTGATGGTTGACCGCACGGCCACCACAAGGCGCCCAAATTCTCCCCGCATGACTGGGGCGAGTGTTCATGTGTCTTTGGCAGGCGAGATCGGTCTGCGAATCGTGCGCGGCGACTATCCGCCGGGCACGATCCTGCCGAATGAGGCAAAATGGTCGGAAGTCTTTGACGTCAGCCGATCGGCGGTGCGCGAAGCGATCAAGATGTTGATGGCCAAGGGCTTGCTTTCTTCCCGCCCGAAAATCGGCAGCTGGGTCGAACCCAGGGAGCGCTGGAACCTTCTGGATCGAGATGTCTTGGGCTGGTATGCGGCATCTCCTGATCGCGAATCCTTTCTGAGGGCGGTGCAAGAACTCAGGCATATGATCGAGCCGGAAGCGACTGCACTTGCAGCGGAGCGCCGAACTGAGGAGCAGATGACCGCGATCAGTCAGGCCCTGCATGACATGGATCAGGCGACATCGCTCCAACAGCGGACAGAATCCGATACGCGATTTCACATCGCGATCTTGCGCGCCTCCGGAAATGATCTGCTGGTGCCGCTCGGCGTCTTGATCGAATCGGCGCTGAACCACCTCTTCGCCCATGTGACGCGGGAGGAAGACAATTTGCGATATGCGCTGAAACTTCATGAAAATATTGAGAAAAGCATCCGATTGCAGCGACCGAACATGGCGCGCAACGCAGTCCGCAAGGTGCTGGCAAATACCGACGAAATCATAGCCCGGTGGTCACGATAGACGTTTGCATCCTGTCCGGTTGGCGCGTTGCCAGGCCCGCGTGGTACCTTCGCCGACTCCGGATGTGACGCAAAGCGGATCCGCGCTTCGGAGGTCGCCTATAAATATTGAGATTACAGGCCTCCGTAGTTTCAGTCCGCCGCGCTCGGTATCGGCTTGCACCACGCCGGAGACCGGCTATGGCAACATATCTCAAGGTTATACCCTGAACCGCAAGGTTATGGATCTTTGCTTCTGCGCTGCAGGCGACCGATCAGGGGGAGGATAGCTGCGGTCGGCAAGAATGCGACAAGGGTGAGCAACTTGGCTGAAAAGCCAGGAACAACGCGGCGACGGCCCGAGTTGAAACCGCTCCAAGCCCGCTCAGCCACATATTCAGCGTCCAGCTTGGGCAATATCTTGAAGAGAGCCGCCCGGTTCGCGCCAGCCTTTTCGAGGAATTCGGTAGACACCGGTCCGGGCGCGACACATGTCACCGTAACGCCAAAGCGGCGCACTTCCTGATGGAGCGCGTCCGAAAAAGAGTGCACGAAACCCTTGCTTGCGTAGTACAACGCCATATATGGCCCGGGAAACAAACCCGCTATGGAACCGAGATTGATCACGCCGCCACGTCCGCGCGCAAGCATTCCGGGCAGGAAGCGAAGGGTCAAGTCCGTCAGGGCGCGTATATTGAGATCGACGATCCCAAGCTGATCGTTGAGGGGGAGTAGTGTCGCTGCGCCTCGCAGGCCATACCCGGCACTGTTGACCAGCACGCCGCAGACCAAATCATTGGCGGTTAGAAAAGCCTCAAGACGCTCGGATGCGTCGGCTGCAAGCAGATCCAGTTCCAGCGTGAGGGCTTCACCGCCGGCCTGCTGTACCTCGGCCGCCGCAGCGGTGAGGCCTCCAGGCGAGCGCGCGATGAGCACGACGACGTTGCGGTCGCGTGCGGCAACCTTTGCGATTGCTCGTCCAATGCCGCGGGAACCGCCAACCACGACGACAGCCGAACGGAACTCGTTGTGCGGGGTCACTTCGATGGTCCTACCGACGTCATGATGGTCGCGGCTCCCCTCTGGACGAGGCTTTTTACTTCGTCGGTGACCTCGCCGTTCAAGATCCTTTCGAATCGTTCCAATGCCCGTGCCACGTTCGCTCCATCCATAACCCTATGGTCGTAGTGAATGCGGACAGTAACCGATCCATCCTCGCCGATCGGGCCGTAGTTGAAAAGTGTGGTCAACGGACTGAGAGGGTTGAGAGACTCCGCTCCGAGACCCGAATAGACAGACAGTTGGAAGGTGCCGAAATAGCGCGCTCGCTTCCGTCCTATATTGAGTCCGAGCCACATGAGCAGCCACCTCACAGGGGCAGGTGCGCGAGCAAGCTCCAGAGAGCGCCGAAACTCCTTGATCTCCAGAACCGGAAGTGACCTCGCTGAACGGATCAGCGTCCCCAGCTCGGTGATTGAGCGTTGCTCGGGACCTTTGATGGTGCTCAGCAGAACGACCCGTTCTCCGTCATGCTCGCGCTCATGGGCAATGGAGGCGACACTGGCTGGATATTCATAGAGCTGTGGCCACGGAAGCTTGATGTAAGCGCGCCGCAATTCGGGGATCTCTTGAGAGAGCAGAGCGTATCCCTTTAAAAAAAGCACTGTCCAGGACGGGCGGCTATCCGGTCCGTCTCTGGCATCCAGGAGCGGCCGAAGGTTCATTTGCCGCTGAACCGTCACACGTGGCACCCCGATCGAGAATCTCATCAGATCTCCGACAAGGCGTCGCGATGCCGAAAGCTTGATCGTTCGGCCTCTCATCTTTCCACCTCTAGTAAAGATAAGGGATGATGCGCTTGGTCTTCGCCATATACGCGCGGTACCGTGGGCCGAAAACTTCCAGCATCATACGCTCTTCCTTGTTCACCCTTAGGAAGAATAGAACGGCGAAGCCGATCAGGCCCGCCATGCCCGCCACCCAGTTCGGCAGCAGAAACGCTTGTGAAAGCCCCATCAGAAGGAACGACGTGTACATCGGGTGGCGGACTAGGGAATACGGGCCAGCGCATATCAATTCGTGCTGCTGGCGGATCTCCAGCGTAATAGACCAGTTTCGTCCTAATTCCTTGTGGGTCCTTCGAAAAACCCACATTGCAGCCCAGAAGAGTATTCCCCCGATCAGGATGACCCATAAACGGGGTATATAGTCGGCCGCTTCAGGGATGCCGGTCGCAACGTAAAATCCTGGCACGATCGCAAGCCCGCCGAGAGCTGCAGCCAGGCCGAGCACCTCCGAGCCGCTACGGCGGTTACTGACGACCGGTACTCGCTTTGCGCGCCGCTCAAACGGGTATCGAATGATGCACCATGCAACAATTCCAAGAACCCAGACGATCTCGCCGACGGCGGCTGCTGTTAAGTTCAAATCAAGTCACCAGAACCTTTCTATGATCTGCCTTTTCCGCGATCGCCAACGCATGATTTGGATGCCCGCGCAATCAACCTGTATTCATCTCCCGGAGAGTTGCAATAAATTGTTGTGGCCTTAGCCAAATGCCGGGCGCCTTATAACCCATGTGCCGGGCAATATCCGCCACAAAGGCGTTGCAATTGTAAACCGTTGCCTCCCAGAGACGAGATTTTGCCTGCAGTTTGCGTATATATGCAACTGTGTCGTTATATTCACCATCAGTCAGCATCACACGCCAGCTTGCCGACCTGTACTGCTCTTCCAGGTCGCCATCCGTTGCTCCGGTCGAGGCTGGAACTGGTATGAAGTGGCCTATTACATATTGGGCGGCATCGGGAGAAGCTGGGGCAAGTCCTGCGACTTGGGGATTGATCATATTTCCGTTCTTATCCGCTCGCCCAAAAACGACGTAGGTGTGTCCGTAGGTTAGAGCATAACGTGAGCGAAATTCGATGAAATACCGATTCGATTTGTTTTCAGCCGCATTGGTTGGAGCTACGCCTCTGCCATTGGACGTATAATGCGGTAAAGGTCTTTTGTCGTCTGTCTGGCATGACGATGCCACGAACGCCAACATAACAATTAGCGACACACCGCCTCTTCCAAGCGCCATCACCAAGCTCCATATGCAGGCCCTGACGAATGCGAGCCCGAAGTTAGCATATAAAATACCGCACCATGCACTTGTGGGTTGGAAAGGGAGCACAAGCTTGCCGGTTATGCCGCAAAAATAGGAAGGGTCTGTGGACCCTTCCTCAGAGTCGATCGCGATATGCTACTTGTAGACTGCTTCCGCCGGCGGTGGGGCCTTCCCCTTGCCTTTGCCAATCGACCCACAGGCACTCAGATTGGCCACCGCAAACATTGCAACGATCACGACTAGTATTCTGGTCATCATGAAGTCCTCTCCTCATCATGGGATAGCTTTTCGAAGGCTACACCTAAAGTTTAGCGACAATCAGCACCCTGAATAGGGCGGTTATGATGCAACATGCAACGAATCTACATTAGCAGATACATACTGACATGACCAACCCTCCGATTTCAAATGGTAAACGCCGTCAGATGACCACGACGCGTGTACCTACACGAGCTCGAGCATAGAGTTCGATGATGTTTGCGTTCGTCAGGCGAATACACCCATTCGAAACGGCACGGCCTATCGACCAGGGAGCATTCGTTCCATGCAACCGGAACAAGGTATCTTGTCCGTTTTGGTAGAGATAGAGGGCCGCTGCACCAAGGGGTTGAGTGGCCCTCCCGGAATCCCATCGGCATATTGCGCCAGCCGGGGCTTGCGCTGAATCATATCGTTGGTGGGCTTCCACGAAGGCCACTCTGCCTTTCGGCCAATGGTGGCCTCGCCTTTGAAACTCAACCCTGCCTCTCCGACGGCGACGCCATAGCGAGTCGCCAGTCCCTCCGCCTCCACGAAGTAGAGGTAACGGTTCGCCGTATCGACGACGATAGTGCCGGGCGGCTCACTCCCCGTATACGCGACCTCCCGTCGTCGATAGCGGGGATCGGCATCCGGATCCCTCGCGAATCGGTAGCCCAGTGGCGGCCCATCGCCCGAAGTACATCCAGGAAGCATTAGGGCCAGGCTCCCCAGGACGAGCCCCCGGCGTGTAATATGCTGTTTGTCCATTTCCACCTGCCAAGTAACTCCGTCGATCCCGTTCATTCCAAATTAGATTGCGACATCTTTTGATAAACACACTCAACTCTGTGGAAGATGAGTTCCCAACACTGGCAACATCAGAAGCTGCGCAATACCATGCGCTTCTATTTATCCGTGAAACCCCTTGCATCAACAATCGCGTCGATCGAATATTAGCATATCAACAGGGACGGAGACGATGAAGCTTTGCCTGGAAGGAAAAATCGCGATCGTTACGGGTGGGGGCTCCGGTATTGGTGCCGCCGTTTCCCGTCAACTCGCTGACGAGGGTGCGGAGGTTGTTGTCGCCGATATCAATGCTGACGCAGCACACGCGATTGCCGCCGCAATCAGATCAGAGGGAGGCCGCGCCCGTGAATTTGTCGTCGATGTCGGTGACACTGAAAGTGTGCAGAGACTTGTCGATTTTACCGTCGAGGCGTGTGGCGGTTTGGATCTGGCGGTCAATAATGCGGGAATCGATGGGATGCGCGCAGCGGTCGCGGACTATCCGCTCGACAATTGGCACAAGGTGATGAACGTCAATCTGAACGGCGTTTTCTATTGCATGAAGTCCGAAATTGGTGCGATGTTGAAATTAGGCGGCGGTGCAATTGTCAATATGTCTTCCACTCTCGGGACCGTTGGACTACCCACCGCGGCGGCATACACAGCAGCCAAGCACGGGGTTGTTGGACTGACGAAAGTCGCTGCGATGGAGTATGCGAGGCTGGGTATCCGCATAAATGCTGTCGGTCCCGGCTGGATCGAAACGCCACTTTTGTCAGAGCATCTTGAGGCGGCGAGTACGCGACGCATGGCATCGCTTCAACCAATGGGCAGGCGTGGACAACCGGAAGAGGTCGCGACTCTTGTGTGTTTCCTCCTGTCCGGGCAGGCCAGCTTCATCACTGGGATGCACTATTTGGTGGACGGGGCCTATACCGCTCACTGAGGAAAGGACTTGAGAAGATGCGACGATGTCCAACCTGTCTCTATTTTGCCTGATGGTGTGGCTGACCGGGATAGCCCGTGTTTCACACGACATCGCGGTGTGGGGCCACGTGGGGGGTCTCACGAACAGCAAGACCGGACATCACGGCCATCGCCGCTAACGGGACGAGATGAAGGCGTGGCGCATCTACTGGTCTCCGAATACGCCGTTCATCTCCGCCTCCGTCGGCAGGTGCAGAGTACGAGCCGCCAGGAGCAACTTCCACCAGTCTCGCCGCTGCCTTCGGAAGCCGCGATCATCCAGTAGCGGGAGAAGAGCGAGTGGTCACAGGGCGCGAAAGGATAGGCGAAGTAATTGCCGTGCATTCCGCTGGTGGCTTCAGGGACTACAAACCTCTGCGCAAATCGGGCCAAGCCAACCAAGGTTCTCCTGGATGACCAACGAGAGCCCTCTGACAAGGGGGTGTGTGCCGGACCGCAGCTGAGGTTGGAAATAGCGCGCAGCAACCGAATCGAAGTCTTACATCAAGCGGAATACCCAGGATACGCGCTGCTTTCGCGAGCCTTCGATCCAAGCCGTTCCATCACGCAGATCCCTCGCTAATCTAGGCTCTTCAAAGAGAAGGCGAGGACGTAGTCGCCGATATCCTTCGAATAGGGTGCGCCGCCAACTGATATCAGGACATATTGCTTACCTGTTTTTGGCGAGACATAGGTCATGGGCGTCGCGCTCGAACCGACCGGCAGGGGATATTTCCAGAGTTCTGTACCGTTCTCGGCATCATAGGCGCGGATATAATAGTCCTGGAAGCCAGCGAAGAAGACGACGCCGCCGGCGGTCGCGGAAGTACCGGCATAGCTCGGCAGGCCCATCGGCATAGGCAGCTTGGTTTTGATCTTGAACGGCCCGAGTTCTTCGGCTGTGCCGGCCGGAACCTGCCACGCGATCTTGCGCGTCTTCAGATCCACTGCAGTGACGGTGCCGAAGGGCGGTTGGGTGCAGGGAACGCGGAGCCTCGATGTCCACATCTCGGTAGCCATGGCGTAAGGCGTACCGCGCTGCGGGGCGGAGGGGCCGTGCGCGGTCGTGGTGAGGGCAAAGTCGACATACTCCTCGCGTGGGATGAGTGCGAAGAGACTGGGGACGCGGATATCGTTCATGAAGACCCTGCTATTGGGCAGATCGACCGATACGCTTCCCCAGTTGAGACCACCCAGATTTCCCGGCTGCTGGATCGCATATTGCGTGCCGATCGGGGTGAAATCGCCGTCATAGCGCATCCTGCGGAAGGCGATGCGGCATGCCAGTTGATCGAACATCGTCAGGCCCCAGGCCGTCTGCTCCGTCACGCGCTCCGCACCGATTGTCGGCATGCCGACGGAGTAGGGCTGCGTCGGGGAGAGTTTCTCTTCCGGCACGCCGCCTTGCTGCGGCACCGGCTTCTCCTGAACTTCGGCAAGCGGTGTGCCGGTTCGGCGGTCGAGGAGAAAAAGCTGGCCGCGTTTGGTGGTCTGCAGCAGAGCAGGCACAGTGACGCCATTGCCGTCAGGCAGGTCGATCAGGACCGGTTGGGCCGGCAGATCATAGTCCCAGATGTCGTGATGCACGGTCTGGAATTTCCATTTCTCCCGACCCGTCGTCACATCGAGTGCCACCAATGTCGCATTGTATTGATCGGCGAAGGCAGGGCGATTGACGCCGTAATAATCCGGCGTGGTATTGCCGAGCGGTGCATAGATAAGGCCAAGCTTGTCGTCGAATGCGGCCGTCGTCCACATGTTGGGCGTGGCCCGCGTATAAGTCTGGCCCTCCGGTGGGAGTTTGGTGATCTCCGGGTTGCCGAGATCCCATGCCCATTCGAGATCGCCGGTGACGACGTTGAATGCACGGATGACGCCAGAGGGTTCGCCGACCTCCTGATTGTCCGTGACCCAGCCTCCGACGACGATCAGGTTGCGGGCAATCAGCGGCGCCGATGTCTGGAAATAATAGCCCGTCTTGACTTCGCCCATGCCCTGGGAAAGCTGCACGGTGCCATTGTCTCCGAAGTCCTTGCAGGGCGCGCCGGTCTTGCTGTCGATCGCCAGGAGACGGGCATCGATCGTCGTCTGCACCAGGCGCTCATTGCAAAGACCATCGGCGGACTGGGCTTCCATCGGCATCTTGTAGTATCCGAGGCCGCGGCAGCGTTGCCAATAAGGCGCCGTCGCCTTGGGATCGAAAGTCCAGCGGGGTTTGCCGGTATCTGCATCGAGCGCTGCGATCACATCTGTCGGCGTGCAGGTGTAGATCGTATCGCCGATCTGCAGAGGCGTGTTCTGATCGGCGCCATCGCCTTTTCCGGTGCGATATGTCCAGGCGAGATCGAGCTTGGAAACATTGCCGCGGTTGATCTGATCGAATCGGGAATAACGATCTCCTGCCGTGGTGCGGCCGTAGGATGTCCAATCGGAGGCAGAGTTGTCGCCCTTGGCGGTTTTATAGGCGGTGATGTCGGCGGAGGGGCGGATGACCCCATGCGGAGCGAAACTAAGACCGAAACCCGCGACAAAGATGAGAGCGGTCACCACGGCGCCGCCATAAAAGAGCTTCCGGTTGGCGGCCGGGGAAAGCGATGGTGCAAAGAGAAGAGCAAAACCCGCCAGCGCGATGGGGGACATCAAGCGGGCAAACAGCGCCCAGAAATTGAGACCCGACTCCCATAGCGCCCAGGGAAGGGTGAAAACGGCGACAAGCAGGACGATGAGTGCGCCTGGCGTCTTCCGGCGCCACAGCAGAAGCGCGGCAACCAGATAGGCCAGCCCGACGATCGCGTAATAGGGCGAGCCGCCGAGGCGCAGCAGCCAGGCGCCGCCTCCGATCAGCGCCAATCCGATAAGGGCGAGAACAATACAAAACAGGGTGGCCAGAAATTTCATAGTCTCCTCATCCAATCCGCCGCCCGATCATCTGGATTCCAACTCCGACCGTCGCATGGCCCTCGGGAAGCACAGGGCCATGGGTTGATGGTCAGAGACGCGTCTTCGGAGAGGGCTGCTCTCTCGTTCAATTTTTACCTGATGTACCTGTGGTCACTGACACGCAGCCCCGACCCGGCAATGATGCCACCGCCGCTCTGCGGCAACGGCTTGCCATTCCAAATCGAGTCAATACTTCTGAAAGGGGCACAGATGGTTCTCGGCGAAAAGCTTGATCTAGCGAACGGGCGACCGACAGGATTCGACTATATGCGATTACTGTTAGCCTTTTCAGTGCTTTGGATACACACGGCCCGTGTCACCTATGGCGACGACCTGTTTCTTTGGGAGTCGCCATTCCGTCCTTTTATCAAATCAGTGCTGCCCATGTTCTTTGTCCTGAGCGGGTTCCTGGTGGCTGGCAGTCTTGAACGATCGAAGACATTGATCTCCTTTCTCGGCAATCGATTTATCCGGATCTACCCCGCTCTCGCGGTAGAGGTATTGTTGGCTGCCTTTATACTCGGAGCGATCTACACTGAGTATGACCTGCGTGACTATTTCACCGATCCTCAGTTCTTTACATATCTGATGAATGTCACAGGGCACATTCACTTCAATCTCCCCGGGGTATTCCTGGATAATCCTGACGCCGCAATGGTGAACGGGCAGCTCTGGACGGTGCCCTTCGAGCTTGAGTGCTATGCCGCGATCGCCGTTCTCTTCCTGCTCGGCGTGGTCAGGCGGCGGGTGATTGCCCTCATCGCCACGCCGGCGTTGATCATTGCCTTCGGTATTGCAAGATATTGGAAACACGAAAGCGATTGGGCAACCATGCCGACGACCGCGTCGGGCAATCTGCTCATTTGTGCTTTTCTTGTGGGGGTGACCTTCTATCTCTACAGGGACAAGGTTCTGTGGGATATCCGAATTTTCCTCGCCTCTGTGGCAATGATATTGTGGGCCTACTGGTTCACCTCCTTTGGGGACTTCATTGCCATTCCGGCCATGGGATATGTCACGGTCTTCCTTGGTCTTACCTCGCCCCGCAAGCTCGGCGTCCTGCGTGGGGCCGACTACTCCTACGGCGTCTTCCTCTATGGCTATCCGATCCAACAGGCGTTCGTAGCGCTTGGCCCCTGGGCGCATAACTGGTGGTTGAACGGCATCGTCTGCAGCATTGTTGCCGCTTGCTTTGCCGCCTTCTCGTGGAGATTTATCGAAAAGCCGGCGTTGAAATTGAGGAAACAAGTCACCTGGCTGGAAAACCTCAGTCTCCAACGCGGTGTAAAACGGCAACTGGCCGGCGCGGTGTCGAAATAGGTTTGTCGATGTCGGCCTCGAGGCTGGCAATTCCATCGCAGGTGCTCAACCGGCAAGGACATCAGCAGGGCTCGCCATAGCGCGGCCCTGTTTCGTTGTTGCCTGACCGATCACCTCAGATAAATATCCGGGTCCATCGTAGGGGCCGAGTTTTCCGTAGGCTGCTGCGCAACCTTGATGCGGTCGATGTCACGCTTGCCGGAGGAGCATAGGCCTGTTCGTTGCCGGCGCATATGCGCTCGAGCGTAAGCCTATGGCCAAATTCATCTTTTCAGGAACAAACAAATGAACGTTCAGTTCGGCGAGAGAACGCCGCAGCTGCATTGCCCGCTCCTGTATAAGCCTCCAATACCTAAATCCTTCTGGCCGCAATATCCAAGGATTTCTTGGGTCTAGCCGGTAGAGCAGCCCCGGCGGATGAATAGTCGAATATTCTCCGACGTTGTTCCGTCGAGTTGCTGGGCCGCCATTAGCAATATTTTAACCGTAGTAGGTAAAATACTTTGATCGGACTTCGTTGCGACTTTGGGTTTTGTCATGTCATCGAGGGCTGACGGTGGCTTGAAGGAGGTGTGAAGAGAGGATCAGAATAATGCTGAAGAGCACGCTCGTCGTGGTTGCCGTCTCTATCGCCGCCGGAGCGACCATTCGCGCCTCGGCCTTTGCAATCTTTGCATTTCTGGTGGTCACGGCCCTGGGCGGCGTGATCATGCTGAAAGGTTCCTCCTTGACGGAGGCGGTCGTTTCTTGCGTCGAAGTGCTTGTATTGATGGAGATATGTTATCTGGTGGGTCTATTCGCCTTCTCCTTGTGGCATATTCAAAAGCGCCGGAAAAAGAACTCCATTGCTGAGCGCTCCCATCTCACAGGCAAGCGTCCTCATGGGTAATGACATGGCCGAGGCGGCAGGATGCTCGGTTGTGTTATGTCAGGTGTAAAGCGCGTCGCGACCTTTTAGATTCGCTTGCCACGCCGTGGTCTCTGGTTTTGCGCGACATGCTTTAGGAATCGACTTTGGGCAGCAGTGCGTGCCGGGAAAGCAGCGCCGAGAGCGTTTTTGCCATGATCACGAAATCCAGCGTGAGCGTCCATTTGGACAAGTATTCGACGTCGAGGGAAATTCCGTTCCGATAGCTGACATCGTTGTGCCCGCTGGTTTGCCAATGGCCGGTCAGGCCGGGACGGACGGCCATGTAGGCATAGGCATGTTCACCGTAACGTGGCAACTCTTCCTTGGTAATGGCGCGAGGCCCGACGAGGCTCATTTGACCCAACAACACGTTGATCAATTGCGGAAGCTTGTCGAGGCTCGATCGCCTCAAAACATCGCCGACGACCGTGACCTGCGCGTCGGTCGTTGCGTCGGATCCTGTCGTCCGAAACTTGAGGCAACCAAACTCTTTTCCCTTATAACCGATCTTGCGCTGAGAATTGAAAACAGGGCCCCAATCACTTAGCGAGACGATGACTGCCGCCGACAGAAGGAGCGGCGACAGAAAGAATAAGAAACTTGTCGCAACGACGATGTCCAATGCGCGCTTCAGAATTCTACTGATCAGACGGGGTCGTGACGAATTGAATGGACGCCTTTCCTGTCGAGCCCTGGCGAAATCCCGCCACGGTCCGGTTGGGTTGATGCCCTGATTTTTTCCCGCCACCCGCGTCTCCGTTAGATGAATTCCAGAAATTACGGCCAAAGCTTTGTTTCAACGCAAGTTTGATGTCTGTGACCGAGGTCATAGTCATGAATAAATTCTTTATAATCCAAAGAAATTCTTGCGAATATTAAAAATATTACCTTTGCTTTTGAATATATAGCGCGAATGTTATTTAGTTTTAGTTTAAAATTCGGTGTTATTATTATACTTGTTGGATGTATTCTGTGGATAAGCAATTGTCACAAATTGTATAAAAATCGTCATGCAGCCTCAAAGACTTGTCTACGATAGAATTCAATATGAATTTTATGATATATAAACATGAGGATTATTCATAATGGTGTATAGTTTGAACACGAAGTTTTTATTTTATTATTGTTTGACTTTCTAAGTTAACCTACTACGAATGTCGCTCCAGATAATAAGTTATTTAGTCTGCGTGGAGTTGTGCGTATGGACGGGGCGATCAGCACCAGAGACAACAGGACTAGAGGAAACGCAGCGCGAACAAGCGAAGCGGTTACTTTCGGGTCTGCAGCTATTGTTTACGACGGCCGGGCGGATTTGGATCACGAGTTCCCGTTTTGCCGCTCGAGTATTCGAAAGTTTCGCCGCGGTGAGATTATTGCCGGCGCCGGCGTCGTCCTCGACATGTTCGCCCGCGTACAGCGCGGAATGGTGAGCGCAAGCACCCCGCTTGCCGATGGACGAGAGTTCATCGTGGAAATCGTTCCGAAAGGCGGCTTGATCGGCGAATTGGAGGTGCTCCGCAAGCAGTCTCTCAGCCTGGAATATCGGGCCTCGTCGGATTGCGAACTGCATTACTTCGACGGTCGGTTGCTGCGGGACCTGTGTGCGAACGATCCGCAATTTCAGGTGAAGATCCTGTCGAAGGCGCTGGCACGTGTTTCCGAACTCGAACTGCGGATCATTTCCAATGCCGGATCGAGTCTAAGACAGAGACTGGCCCGGACACTGCTGCGTCTTTCTGCCCTCTACAGGATGGATGCGCAAAATAGCGGCGACGAGCTGATCATCTCCCAGCATGAGCTGGCGGCGACACTGCCGGCGTCGCGTGAAAAGGTCAACCAGTGCCTGCGGCGCTTGCGCGAGAGCAAAGTGGTCGACGGGACACAGGGCAAAATCCGCATTCTCAATCGGAAGGCGCTGGAGGCTTATGCCGAGGGGGCGGGTCTCGCCTGAGGCGCGCCGCGATAAAACACGGAACGGCTGAAAGCCTCGACAGAACCCGCCGCCGGCGGGTTTTGTGTTTGATGACAGTGCGAGTTGATCGTTAGACGAAGCAGGCGGACAGATCGGGTTGGCGTGTTAGCGCTTGTCTTCATGCACGTTGTCCCAAAATCGCTGCGCATTTTGGCGCGGCATAC
>NZ_JAPCZO010000041.1:0-41259 GCF_025941625.1 Rhizobium acaciae | reverse complement strand
TGGATTGCCAGCCTATGACGCCGCAAACAACGCAGCGCTCCTTCTGGCAGGCGTGGCTGATCGATAATTCATGTCCATGCCGGCGCTAAAGCGATATGGTCCAGGATGCGTTTGTGCAAGGCATCGCTAACGGCCACGTCACTGGTGATGTAGTCGGTAATAATGCACAATTGCGCGGCTTTCTGCCGCACATTTGCAGGATTTGTGCAATCGGCTGTCGCCTTAGCCGGAATCCGGCTTAGGAGACAGCTTACTCTTAGGATGTTCGGAGGGTGCGTTTAAATGCTCAAGCCTTGACTGCACAGGAACCGTCTTTGTGCAGGCTGGCCGACTTGAGACATCTGGCAACCTTTCGTGCCACCTAGGAAGCATTGCAGTTGTTCAGAACATTCAGAAAAACAGGGGAATTGACATGATAATCACACGACGCGCTTTGATGCAGTCCACTTTGGCCGGCGGGGCAGTGTTGGCCGCCCCGTGGTCGTTGCGCGCGCAAAATAAACAAACAGTTCGAATGATTATGCAAGACCTCCAGATCTTTGATCCGGTCTTCACAACAGCGGATGTCGTGCAGATACATGGTCTTGCCATATACGACACTCTGTTTTCGGTTGATGCCGATCTCCGGCCGCAACCTCAGATGGTCGGCAATTGGGATTTGTCTGACGACAAGAAGACCTACAAATTTGAGCTTCGTGACGGCTTGCACTGGCACGACGGCACTGTCGTTACAGCAAAAGATTGCGTAGCGTCGATCCGCCGTTGGGGAGAGGCTGTTGCTCCCGGCAAGCTGCTTCTGGAGCGAGCCGTGGCCGTTGAGGCAACGGACGACAAAGCATTCACAATTACACTCAAGGAACCCTTTGCTTTGGTTCTCGACATCTTGGCGTCTCCCGGGCAGCCGCTATTTATGATGCGCGAACAGGACGCGAAACTTGCGGCAACTGAGCAAGTTAAGACGAACATTGGGTCGGGGCCGTTCAAATACAACGCAGGCCTCACCCGACCTGGCTCCCGCGTCGTCTACGACCGCAACGAAAAGTATGTGCCCCGCGACGAGCCAGCCAACGGCTTCGCCGGTGGCAAGGTCGTGAAAGTCAATCAGATCATATGGGAGAACATTACGGACGCGCAGACCGCGCTAGCGGCGCTGCAGGCGGGGGAAGTCGATTTCTGGTGGCTGCCGGTAGCCGACCTTTATCCCGCGATCAAAAGCGATCCCCACCTCGCGCTCGACACGATGGGCAAAAACGGCGTTGACTGGGTTGTGCGGTTGAATTACCTGCAACCGCCCTTCGATAATATCAAGATGCGCCAAGCGTTACTTCACCTGATCGATCAGACTGCATTTTTGAGCGTATTGGCCCCCGATCGGGCGTTCGGCCGAACCGTGACATCGATGTTCGGATCTGGCTCCCCATACACCAACGACGTGAGTACGGACTGGTTCAAGGAGGGCGGCAACCTTGAGAGAGCGAAGCAACTGATTGCGGAGTCCGGATATTCCGGCGAGAAAGTCGTCATTCTTGACCCAACAGATTGGCCCGAATGCGAATTGGCCTCGCAGCTCCTCGCCAATGTCATGCAGAAGGCCGGGATCAATGCCGAACTTGCGCCGATGACCTGGAGTGAGTTGGCCGTACGCCGAGGCAAAAAGGAGCCGGTGGAAGACGGCGGCTGGAGCATCTTCATCACCACCACTACGGATTTCAGTATGCGCGATCCGCTTACTTGGTCAATTTTCGTCATGGACGGCGATAACGGTTGGTACGGCTGGCCGAAGAACGACGAATATGAAGCGCTTCGAGCCAAATGGCCTGACATTGAAACCCTCGAAGAGCGGAAAGAGTTGGCTCGTGAGATGCAGCGCATTTGGTGGGACTACGTTGGCGTTGTTTACCTTTGCCAGACGCTGGCTCCTGCAGCGCGCAGGACTTCATTGGTGGACATGATCAATTCGCCATCGTCAGAAGTCATAATGTGGAACATGCACGAGAGCCAAGCGTGATGGGTACTTACATCCTTCGCAGGATGGTTTCGGCCATCGCCGTTATGGCGATGGTCGGGATCTTTGTCTTTCTTCTGATCCGGCTGGCGCCGGGCGATCCGGCGGTGCTCATGGCCGGGCGGAACGCAACCGAAGAGGTCATTGCCGGCATTCGGGAGCATCTGGGATTGAACGAACCCCTGCCGGCTCAGTTCCTCCACTGGCTCTCTTCTATGCTGCATGGTGATTTCGGCACGTCGATCTTCTCGGGCCGCCCCGTCCTCGAGCTCCTCGCGCAGCGGCTGGAGCCGACAATTTCCCTTTCGATCCTGACCTTGGCTCTTTCGGTAACGGTCGGGGTGTCCTTCGGCATCCTGGCCGCGTGGCGCGCTGGCGGTCTCGCCGACCGGTTGCTCCTAGTCTTTTCAGCCTTCGGTTATTCGGTCCCGGTGTTCGTCATCGGCTACTTCCTCGTCTACCTGCTGGCCATCAGTACCGGGTGGCTGCCGGTCCAGGGATACGCGCCGATCGGTGAGGGGCTCGGCCGCTGGTTTATACATCTGATCCTGCCGACGACGACCCTGAGCGTGCCCTACATCGCTTTCGTCGCACGGATCGCGCGGACTAGCATGCTCGAGGTACTAACCGAGGACTACATGCGCACCGCGGCCGCCAAGGGCGCCTCGTCCTATGCCATGCTGTTTCACCATGCCCTGAAGAATGCCGGCGTGCCGATCCTCACTGTGATCGGTGTCAGCTTCGCCTATCTGATCGGTGGGGTCGTCTTGACCGAGACCGTCTTCAACATTCCCGGTGTTGGGCGCCTGGTGGTCGACGCGATCAACAACCGGGACTATCCGATCATCCAGAGCGTGCTCATCCTTACTTCAGGCCTCTACGTCCTCATCAATCTCGCCGTCGATCTGACCTATACCCTCATCGACCCGCGCATACGGTACTGATATGACACTCTCTTCCGCAAATATTCACTCCGTGCCGACCAGCCGAGTTGGACCGTCGAGTCTTGCCCGCCTCACAAGGCGGCATCCCTTGGTCCTTATCGGCGGCGGCCTCCTACTCCTGCTGATCCTCTTGGCGCTCGCTGCTCCGTTTTACGCCGGCGATCCGCGGAATATGGACCCCTTCGTCCGCCTGCAGCCGCCGTCATCCGAACACTGGTTCGGGACCGACAACCTGGGTCGGGACGTCTTCGCCCGAACCATCTACGGGGCACGCATCTCTTTGATGGTCGGTCTGATATCGGCACTCTTGGCGGCCTGTGCCGGGCTGCTGATCGGTGTGGTCGCAGGCTACGTGCGCAGGTTCGACAACGTCATCATGCGAGTCATGGACGCCTTGATGTCGATCCCGACAATTCTACTGGCAATCGCCCTCATCTCACTGACTGGTCCCGGGATTGGCATCCTCATCGTCGCCGTCACACTTCCCCAGACGCCAAGCGTGACCCGGCTGGTGCGCTCGGTGGTGCTGAGCGTGCGGGAGCGTCCTTATGTGGAGGCTGCGGTTTGCGGTGGTGCGCGGCTGCCGAAGGTTCTGTGGCGGCATGTTCTTCCGAGCACAATTCCGCCCCTCATGGTCCAGAGCGCCATCGTCTGCGCGGATGCGATCATGACCGAGGCCGGGTTGAGCTTTCTCGGCGTTGGCGTACCACCCGAGATCCCGAGTTGGGGCAATATGATCTCCAGTTCGCGTGTTTATCTCGCGTCCGCGCCGTTGACGATCTTCGCTCCAGGCATCTTTCTCGCCGTCACGGTCTTGGCGGTCAATCTGTTCGGCGATGGCCTGCGCGATTTGTTCGATCCGCGTGCGAACCGGAGGCGTTGAGATGCTGATGCGAGTCTCCAAGGAGGAAAGAGTAACTGAGGATGTTCGGGAGGATAAGACCATCGAGAATGACCTGCTTTTGGATGTCCGAGATCTCGAGACCCACTTCTTCGGTGATGAGAGCGTCACCCGCGCTCTCGGCGGGGTCAGTTTCCAAGTGAAGAAAGGTGAGACGCTCGGGGTTGTCGGCGAATCCGGCTGCGGCAAAAGCGTGACGGCGCTATCCATCATGCGCCTCTTGCCCAAGTTATCGGCCAAGACAGTGGGCGGCGAAGTTCGCTTTCAGGGTCGCAACCTCCTTGATCTTTCCGAGCGGGAAATGCGCAAGATCCGGGGCGATAAGATCGCCATGATTTTCCAGGATCCCATGACGAGCCTCAACCCGGTCTACACGGTCGGTCGCCAGATTGCGGAAGCAGTGGAAATCCACACCGGCGCCTCTCGTTCCGAGGCCTTGGCAAAGGCCGCAGAGATGCTGCGCCTCGTCCGCATTGCGGACCCCGAAAGGCGGGTTCACAATTATCCCCACGAAATGTCGGGCGGCATGCGCCAGCGTGCCATGATCGCCATGGCGCTTGCCTGTTCACCTGAACTCCTGATCGCCGACGAACCGACGACGGCGCTGGATGTCACCATCCAGGCGCAGATCCTCAAGTTGATTGTCGATCTGAAGGAGCGCACAGGAACTGCGGTGATGTTCATCACCCATGACCTCGGCGTCGTCGCCGAGACCTGTCAGCGGGTGATCGTGATGTATGCCGGCCGGATCGTCGAGCAGGCGAGCGTGACGGATCTATTCGCGCGACCCATGCATCCCTACACAAAGGCTCTCATGCGCTCGGTCCCCGACAGACGACGCGGGAAGGAGCGCCGACTGCCGGAAATTCCTGGCATCGTGCCGAGCCTGCGAGAGCCCATTGTCGGGTGCAGCTTTGCGCCGCGTTGTCCGTTCGCGTCCGAAGTTTGCCGGGAAAAGGCGCCGGTTCTTGAGGACTACGGCGCGGATCATGCGGCTGCATGCTGGCATGCAGAGGAGGGAGTGAGCGCATGAGCAGTCCGTTGTTGCAAGTCGAGAAGCTGGTCAAGCACTATCCGCTCGGTGGGGGAATCTTCAATAGAGATCCCTTGGTCGTGCGAGCGGTCGAGGACGTCTCCTTTTCCGTTAACGCAGGCGAAACGCTCTGCATTGTCGGCGAATCCGGATGCGGGAAATCGACAGTCGCACGGCTGTTGATGCGGCTCGTGGACCCGACGGATGGCCGTGTGCTGCTCGAAGGAACCGATATTGCAAGTCTCAACAAGAAGGAGCTTCGGGATTGGCGCCGGCGGATGCAGATGGTGTTTCAGGATCCGTACTCGTCGCTGAATCCACGGCTGACGGCCGGTCAGATCATCACAGAACCGGTTGAGAACTTCGAACGTCTGAGCCGCAAGCAGCGCGAAGCGCTTGCGGCGGAGCTCCTCCAGAAAGTGGGCCTTGCGCCCGAGATCATGCACAGGCTCCCATCGGAGTTGTCGGGCGGCCAGCGCCAGCGGCTCGGGATTGCGCGAGCGTTGTCCCTCAAACCATCAATCATCATCGCCGACGAGGCGGTCTCGGCTCTCGATGTCTCCGTGCAGGCGCAGATCCTCAACCTGCTCATGGACCTTCAGGAGCAAACAGGCATCGCCTTCGTCTTCATCTCGCATGACCTCGGCGTCGTGGAGCATATCGGCCATCGCGTAGCGGTCATGTATCTCGGCCGCATCGTCGAGCTCGCGACTTGCGAGGCGCTGTTCGCCAAGCCTATCCATCCTTACACCGAAGCGTTGATTGCCGCGGCTCCGATTCCCGATCCTACACAGGTGCGCGCGGACGTTCCGGTGGAAGGCGAGGTGCCGAGCCCGGTGAACCCGCCGAGCGGCTGTGCGTTCCACCCGCGCTGCCCTCTCGCAGAAGAGCGCTGTCGAGTGGAAGTGCCCAAATTGACGCCGACGACCGATGGACGCATCGTCGCCTGTCATGTACGCGCTCCGGCCGAGGGCGTATCCGCTGATTTCGAAAATGCCAGTGGCACAGATCGATAACGCGTACCTCATGCCAGGCGCCCCGCCCGATGCGGAGTGGCGGCCAACGAACCAATCACTTACCCGCAAAGGTCGGCACTTGTTCGCTTGTTGCAAAATGGCAGGGTATTTTGAACTGACGCTTGCGGTTGCGGCGGTGCGAAATCGACTAGTTGGCAGGGTCGATCATATCGTCCCGGAAAATCCGAGCCGATCTGGCTCATGAGGAAGATACGCCCATCTCTTCGGGTTCTTAAAATAGCATTATGGAGTGGAGTTCGTCTATGGAGCGGCAGAGGCAAGGCAGCGGATCTAGTTCCGTCGAGCATATTGGTACATATGACACCATTGGCGCGCTCGATACGAATGTTGCAGACGGTTTTACATTGGTGGCGGTTGGCGATCTGATCGTAGCGCGTGCGCTTACTAAGGGGAATCATCCCGGACTTGCCCCCGTAGTCGAAATTCTTCGGGATGCCGATGTCACTTTCGGCAACATGGAAACCAATATCTTTGACGCCCGGTCGTTCAGCGGAAGCCCGCAAGCCGAACATGGCGGTGCCTATCATGTCAGCGTTCCGGAACTCGGGCCTGACTTGAAGATGATGGGTTTCAACCTGGTAAGCTACGCGAACAACCACACGTTTGAATGGGGTGCCGAGGGTATGCGCGAAACCTGCAGGGCGCTCGATCAAAACGGGATTGTCTATGCCGGTGTTGGCGAAAACCTTTCGCAGGCCAGTGCTGCTCGATACCTGGAAACGCCGCGCGGACGGGTCGCCTTAGTGTCGTTTGCCTCCACGTTCACACCGATGTCGCGTGCGTGCGATCCGGCCGGTGGAACGTCGGGCAGACCAGGCCTCAATCCCCTCCGACTGCGCGAAGACATCACGGTTCCACAGCCGATGCTCGAGAATCTGCGACAAGTGCGGGATGCTCTGCCGTATTACAATCCCGCCCATGGCGATCCGGACTGCATCACGATAGCCGGGGCCAGATTCAAGGCGGGCGACGAGGTTGGCTACAGCTACCTGCCCGACCCGGCGGACGTCGCCCGCATTCTTCGCGATGTGCGTCAGGGTAAGCAATTCTCAGACTTCTGCATAGTCACCAACCACGGGCATGAGCCTGGAAACTGGTGCCAGCAGACGCCTGATTACGAGCAAGCTTTTGGGCGAAAGATGATCGATGCCGGCGCCGACGCCTATATTGTGCATGGGCCGCATCAACTTAGAGGTATCGAAATCTACAAAGGCAGACCGATCCTTTACAGCATCGGAAACTTCATAATGGACGACCTCCGGACGCCAGTCGGCGCTGACATGTTCGCGGCTTACGATAAGGATCCGCGGACCGACACGGATGCGGAGGTAACGCTGGCAGAGATGGCGCGAGGGTACGAGACGGATGCGGGATTTTCAGACCCGGTCTTCTACGAGAGCATCGTCACCGTCAGCCGTTTTGAGCAAAATCAGCTCGTTGAATTGCGACTCCATCCCCTAGACCTTGGCCACTCCAAGAGGTTCGCCAACAGGGGCGTTCCAAGCTTCGCTGCCCCGCCATTGGCAATATCTATTCTGGAACGCCTTCAGAAGCTCTCGGAGCCGTTCGGAACGGAAATCGTGATTGAGAATAACGTTGGCGTTATCAGGCTGTCGTGAGACCGATGTTCGCCTTTTTGCCGCGCCTCTTCGGAGAGTTTCCGAAGCGGCGAAGCTTTGCGCGTCCCGAACTTACCGAAGTAGCCATCAACCTCACACGACAAAATTCCGCGATATCGTAGACTGGCCAAGCTGTCATGCGGCGCAGAACAGTTGTGGCGAAAGGAAAACCGGTGCGTGCGAAAAGCAGCACACTGATCTTGGGACGCGGTACGCAGCCGTGCGACAGAGCCGTTCAAGTCGCGCGGTATTGCACAGTGTCCGTTCGGACGATACGAGCGCGTCATAGCGTCCCTCTGACCCTTGACGCCAGGACACTCCGGATCGAGAAACTCGAGTGGATCCTCAGGACACCCGGCAGCTTAGACAGGACCTCCTTGTGGATGCGCTCGAATTCGCCAGCGTTCGCCACGTCTACACGCAGCATGTAATCGGAGCCCCCGGTCATCAGGTAGCACTCTCGTATTTCGGGGTATTTTCGAACCGCAGCCTCGAACCGGTCAAGATAGTCCTCCGTCTGCCGCTCCAGCGTGATGTTGATGATCACCGCGATCGTCGCATCTGCGTTGAGGGTATCGACCAGTGCCGTGTAGCCGCGGATCACGCCCACCTTCTCCATGATCTTGATGCGCCGCAGGCAGGCGGACGGCGACAGTCCCACTTCAGTTGCCAGTTTTGCATTGCTCGTGCGGGCATTGACCCTCAGCAGCCTCAAAATATTGCGGTCGATGTTGTCTAAAGCGGCCATGGCAGAATCGTCCAATATTTGAACGTTTGTGCAAACCTAAGCTGCACTACGCACACGTCGAGCACCGAATGGCAGCAAATTCGCTGATTATTTCATATCTTCGTGTCCGTCCAGGGAGCCGAAGATGAGCAGCGCCATTTCACTACATCGTGTGAACACCAGCACATCAGTTGCCGCAGCGACGGGCTATCTGACGATCGATCTTGTCGCGCTTGGCCGCAATTACGAGAAGCTTGCCGCGATGCTGGCCCCTGGTCGTGCCGCTGCTGTCGTGAAGGCGGACGCATATGGCCTCGGTGCGGAACGCGTCGCAAGGACGCTCTACGAGAGAGGCTGCCGGCACTTCTTCGTGGCGCAGTTTGTCGAAGCCGTGAAACTGAGACCAATGCTGCGGGCCAACGCACAGATCTTCGTCCTCAACGGGCTGCAACCTGGCAACGAGTTAGCCTGTGCCAACGGTGGCATCATCCCGGTTCTCAATTCACTGGATCAGTTTAAGTCATGGTCCATGGCAGCTCGCGCGCTGAAGCGTGCCCTGCCCGCCGTGCTGCAGTTCGACACCGGCATGTCGCGGCTTGGTTTTCCGCCGCAGGAGCGGTCGGCCCTAGCGAGGTCGCTTGGCGACAACGGCGATATCGAAGTGCTGTTCATCATGAGCCATCTCGCCGCGGCGGATGAACCGGGTGATGCGCAGAACACGGAACAACTCGCCGAGATGCGCCGGATTGCCGACGAATTCGCCGGCTTCGACATCTCCTTCGCCAATTCCGGCGGCGTGTTCCTCGGCGAGGCCTATCACGGGGTGCTGGCCCGTCCTGGTGTCGCGCTCTATGGCGGCGCGCCGACCGCAGGCGTGCCGAACCCGATGGAGCCGGTGGTCAGCCTCGATGTCGCCGTCGTGCAGACCCGCACTGTTCCGGCGGGCACCAAGGTCCGGTTACGGCGGCGCCCATGTCACTCAGGGAGAAGCTCGGCTTGCGACCATCGCTGCCGGCTATGCCGACGGCCTGCCGCGAAGCCTAAGCGGACGCGGCGCTGTCTACTATCAGGGAACCCGCCTGCCGATCGTCGGCCGCGTATCCATGGACAGCATCACAGTCGATGTCTCCGCCCTGCCCGAAGGCGCGCTTACACTTGGCAGCCTCGTCGAGGTCATCGGCCCACACCAGACGCTCGAGGACATCGCCCGCGACGCCGGGACCATCTCGTACGAAATCCTGACCGGTCTCGGTCATCGTTACCATCGGCAGTAGCGCTGAAGGCCCTTGCTGCCCTCCACATTTGAGGAAATCATGAAAGTTGTTGTTCTCGGGTCCGGCATCGTCGGGGTCACATCCGCCTATCAATTGGCGAAAGCAGGTCATGAGGTCACGGTCATCGATCGTCAGCCGGGTCCGGCGCTGGAGACGAGCTTTGCCAATGCCGGCCAGGTCTCCTTCGGCTATTGCTCGCCATGGGCAGCACCGGGCATTCCCATGAAGGCGTTGAAGTGGCTGTTCATGGAGCACGCACCGCTGATCCTGCGGCCCAAATTCGATGCCGCCATGCTCGCCTGGTTGCTCAGGATGCTGTCGAACTGCACCTCGGAGCGCTATGCGGTCAACAAGAGCCGGATGCTGCGCCTGGCGAACTACAGCCGCATCGCGCTCGCCGAACTGCGCTCTGAAACCGGTCTATCCTATGACGAAGGCATGCAGGGCACGGTGCAGCTCTTTAGGACCGCGCAGCAGCTCGATGCCTCCGCAAAGGACGTAAAGGCGCTGGCCGCCGACGGCGTTCCCTATGAGGTGCTGGACCGGGATGGCTGCGTGCGGGTCGAGCCGGCGCTCGCCCATGTCCGTGACAAGATCGTCGGCGGTCTTCTGACCCCGAAGGACGAAACCGGCGACTGCTTCAAGTTCACCAATTCGCTGGCCGCCAAAGCCGGGGAGATCGGCGTCCGCTTCGTCTATAACACGGCGGTCAAGCGGCTCGACGTCGAAGATGCCAAGATGCGCGGCGTCGTCACCGATCGCGAGCGGATCGCGGCGGACGCGGTCGTGGTAGCGCTCGGCAGCCATTCGCCGGTCTTCCTTGAGCGCTACGGCATCAAGCTGCCGGTCTATCCGGTCAAGGGCTATTCGCTGACGATCCCGATTACCGACGCCTCTCGCGCGCCGAAATCGACTGTCATGGACGAAACCTATAAGATCGCGATCACCCGGCTTGGCGACCGCATCCGGGTCGGCGGCATGGCGGAGATTTCCGGCTATACCAACGATCTCGGTCAAGCCCGCCGGCGCACGCTCGAGCACTCCGTCACCGACCTCTTTCCGGGCGGCGACGTTTCCCGGGCGACTTTCTGGTCGGGGCTGAGACCGATGACGCCGGACGGCACGCCGGTGATCGGCCCGACGAAGATCGGCGGCCTCTATCTCAACACCGGCCACGGCACCCTTGGCTGGACGATGAGCACTGGCTCAGCCCGGGTGATCAGCGATCTCGTCAGCGGTCGCAAGCCGGAGATCGACGCCACCGAGCTGGCGGTCGCCCGCTACGCCTGACACAATCTCGACAGTTTCAACCAAGGAGGACCTGAATTGATTACCGCTATTTCCACTGCTGATGCACCGGGCGCTGTCGGCCCCTACTCCCAGGCCATCAAGGTCGGCAATCTGCTGTTCGTCTCCGGACAATTGCCGATCGATCCCGCAACCGGTGAATTCAACTCCGCCAATGCCGTCGAGCAGGCCGAGCAGTGCCTCAAGAACATGGCCGCCATCGCAAGGGAAGCTGGCACCGAGCTGTCGAAGACGGTGAAGACCACGGTGCTCTTGACCGACCTTGGTGCTTTCGCGGAGGTCAACCGCGTCTATGCCGGGTTCTTCACGACGCCTTATCCCGCCCGCGCCTGCTACGAGGTCAAGGCCCTGCCGAAGGGCGCCAAGGTCGAGATCGAAGCGGTCATCGCCGTCGGCTGATCGACCGGCAGTCCGCTATTCATGTTCAGTGACCGGAGCGATCGGAAGGCTCGCTCCGGTGCTGCCGTTTTGAGAACGACTGGCTATAGATTGCGGCATGTTTCGAACCACGAGGAGGATCACCGTTGACGCTTTCGCAGTTGTTGACCAGGCATCTCAACAAGCCCGAACTGTTCGCCGACCTGGCATCCGTTGCCGACCTGACCGCAGCAGAAGGTGCCAGGTGCTTCCCGGTTTTCAATCCCTCCACCGGCGAGCTCCTGGCAGAGCTGCCGGACATGGGGGCGGCGGACGTTGCCGCGGCCACCGATCGGGCTGACGCCGCGAGAGAGCCTTGGGCGGGCCTCCCGGCTCGCGAGCGCTCAGATGCCTTATGGCGATGGCACCAACTGATTCTCGACCACAGCGACGATCTCGCGGCCATTCTCACGGCCGAGATGGGCAAACCGCTCGCCGAGGCGAAATCCGAAATCGCCCATGCCGCGGCCTATCTGCAATGGTATGCCGAGGAAGCCAATCGCATCTATGGCGAGACGATCTCGGCGCCGTCCAACGATCGCCGCATGCTGGTGATCAAGCAGCCGATCGGCGTGGTCGGTGCAATCACCCCCTGGAATTTTCCCGCGTCGATGGTAGCCCGCAAGATCTCGCCAGCCCTTGCAGCCGGCTGCACCGTCGTCCTCAAACCCGCGGAGCAAACGCCGCTCGTCGCCGGCGCCATGTTCGCGCTTGCCCGGCTGGCAGGTTTTCCCGACGGCGTCCTCAACCTGATCTATGCCTCGGAAGGTGACGCGGTCGGCCGCGAACTCTGCAGCAATCCCAAGGTTCGCAAGATCAGCTTCACCGGTTCGACCGAAGTCGGTCGGCTGCTGACGCGACAGTGTTCCGACCAGATCAAGAAGGTCAGCTTCGAACTTGGCGGCAACGCCCCGTTCATCGTTTTCGACGACGCGGACGTAGATGACGCCGTCGATGGCGCAATCCAGGCAAAATTCCGCAATGGTGGCCAGACCTGTGTGTCCGCCAACCGGCTCTACGTCCATGCCAGTATGTACGACGAGTTTGCCGAAAAGTTTGCCGAGAAGGTGCGGGCCTTGCGCGTCGGCGACGGCTTCGAGCCGGATGCCGCGATCGGACCGCTGATCGATGCCCAGGCTCTTGCAAAGATCGAAGCCCATGTCGGCGATGCCGTGCAGAAGGGTGGGACCATCAGTTGCGGCGGCAACCGGATCGGTCAATCCGGGACGTTCTTCGAGCCGACGGTGATCACCGAGGTGACAGCGACCATGCGGATCGCCCGGGAGGAGACTTTCGGGCCGCTGGCGCCAATCATCCGCTTCGACGATCCAGACGAGGTGGTGCGCGCGGCGAACGACACCATCTACGGCCTTGCGGCCTATTTCTACGCCTCCAATCTCAAGCGGGTCTGGCGTTGCCGAAGCGCTTGAATATGGCATGGTCGGCATCAACACCGGACGCATGTCCTCCGAGGCCGCGCCCTTCGGCGGCGTCAAGCAGTCGGGCATCGGCCGCGAGGGATCTCGGCACGGCCTCGAGGACTATCTCGAGATGAAGTACCTCTGCATGGGCGGGCTTTAGCCGGCAGCCCCGAGCACGGCCGCTATACGAACAGGGCACTCGACCCTTTCGGGGAACGCCCTGTTCAACCCGGACGACTGCGCGCGGCCGATAGCCGGCTCGCATCAAGCGGTCATCTAAGACGGGTGGTGGGTAATAGATGTGAAGGCACGGCGCCTTTTGGAGGGGCGGGTCAGTTTCGCCGGAATCGCGCTTACGTCGCCGAGGGATCTTGCGCTTCATCCACCCTCTCGAGTTCAAAGAAATAGATGCGCTCATCCTCCGTGATGGTCATCGCCCCCATCAGCCGGTCATGATCGAGCCTGCGGAAATGATCGGTGATCGGCTGGGCGTCATAGATCATCGCCGCGCTCGAAACGCCGCGAAACGGGAGGGGTCGCAAAGACGCCACCGGTCCCTTCGCGCGCAGCCTGCCCACCAGATATGAGAACAGATTGCCCGCGGCCCGGGTACGCCCAAGCCTGTGGAACCGCAGCGCCACTCGGAGCGGGATCCAGCCTGGGTATATGGGTATCAGGCGCTGGCCGCCGGCGTGGAACAACAGCGCGTCGGCGCGCAGGTCGACGGTGAACCGCTTTCCAAACCAGCCGAGGTTTTCGAGCACTCCGTCGAAGGGATGACCGGACGGAACAGACCTGCCCGTCCAAAGCCCGATCATCTCCTTCGGGTCGACGGGTTCGAGGGCGTCAAAGATCTCTATCGCGGTTCGTGGCCGTGTCTCGCGCAATCGTCCTGCTCCATCTTTTGCCTTGCCCTGCCCGGAGAATGATCATCGCGAGCCATGCGTCTCGCCTGCAAGCTCTCGCACGGGCCGGCACGCACCGTTCGGGTTCTACGTCATCTCCGGTCCATCGAACCATCAACACGAAATACCTCCTGCGAAACATGCATCAGCCCTCCGTGGGACGCCATTCGGCAAGTCTTGCTGGTACCGGTCAGATCCTGTCGATGCGGAATCCAAACCACCACCTGTTGACTCGCCGCTTCAACCGATTGAAAAGAGGTCTCCAACCGGGAGCTTACCATGGCGGACGAAGAAAACCTCGAACAGCCACAGCCTATGACCGTGACCGAGACCGAGAGCGATGGAACCGCACCTGCTTCCAGGAAGCGGGGGTCCTCGGCGAACGGGAAGAGCGGGGCTCCTCTATCAAGGGCCAAGACTATGGAGCCCGTTTCCGGCAAGGCAAAACCGCGGCGCTATTCCGATACCGAACGGGCCGAAAAGCTTGCACAGATCGAGACGCGTGCGTCGGAGGGCGAAACCCTGAAGGCGGCAATCAAGGAAGCGGGCATTTCCGAGCAGACCTTCTATCAGTGGAAACGCGCCGCCGGCGCGGCGATGGAGCCAAAAGCCAAAGCCGAAGCCAGCGCCGTCGTTGACACGCTGGCGGACCTGATCGCGCTTGAGGAAGAAAACAAGCTGCTGCGCATTCAGCTCGCGGAAAAGCTGCGCGCCGAAAACGCCGAGCTTCGCAAACGGCTCGGTTTGGATTGAACCGCTGGGCCATGGCGCCCGCGTTGCAATAGCGCGCGCTCTCGCTTATCTCTCCGGCCGATCCCGCTTTGCCGGGGACCAACCTCCTTTTCTTCGGATATGCATTTGCATGAAAGCACGACGAAACTTCGTTGTCGAATTCAAGTCGAGCCGACCTCAGGCAAAAGGGACAAGCGCCTCAATCTGGGGTGACACCGATCTCCAGGCCATCACTCGTGCGGTGGAATCCGATCTGCCGAACGCCGGCGGGGAAACCGACGCGGAGCGCGCAGCGGAACGGTCATCGCTGGTTCCGGTCCGGCCAGCCGCCAGGATCCTCGAGACGATCGACATGCCGAGCGATCAACTGCCTGCGGCACCTTCTGGCGATCCAGCGATAGGCGTGGTGCCAACACCGCCGGCCGACGCGGACGAGACACCGGGGAGACGGAAGACGCATCGGTGGTACCGGTATCAGTGTCCGCACAAGAGCAGACAGATCACGCTGCCCCCGTGGGGCGCCGCGCGGCTTCGAAAGTCACAAGGCTCGCGAGGAAAACGACGGCGAAGTCCGACCCTGCCGCGCAAGCAGGGAAAGCCGGCCCCGATGACCTGGAAGCGCTGGAGACCGAAAACCGCCGCCTGAAGGCTGTGTGGCGCTCTCGCCTCCAAGTGGAAAATGCTCAGCTTCGAGAAATGCTGGCGCGCCTCCCCTCGACTAATCCACGATTTGGCGGCTCGAACTGATCACCGCCACAAGCTCCATATCCTGTCGGATCAACTGAGAGATTAGATTCGTAGTGCCGCGAGGCTTTGCCAATTCCGCTCCATCGCACGGTATCGAGACTTCTATGTCGGGAAAACCGATTGCATTCGACGTTCTTCTCCAAGGCCTTTCAACGTCGCATCATTCTTGATCGAGCGAGCGAATATATCGCCGCCTCGACAACGTCGCCACCGCGATAGGTAAACAACGAGATTGGCTTCAACAAACTTTCACGCAAACCATGGTGTGGTTCTCAGCCCCCGTGAACACCGGTCACGCTACTCAATCACGGTTCCCCATAAACAGGCGCTTTGCGCTAGGCAACCCACCGAGTTTAGGAGACCGGCGGACTCATCTCAATGATCATTTTTGCCAAGCTGACATAGTCAGCTACAGGCAGTCCCGTGCCAATCCGCACCGGTTCCGCCGTAAGCGGAAAGCCTGCGCATTCGAACACCAAGGCTGCAACGTCGGGCTCCGTCTTGATGAGGGATGTTGCCGCTGCCATCACATCGTTTATGAGCAAGGCTTGCGGGATAACAGGAACTGGCTTCGCGAACTGGTGCCACGACTCCGAGCCTTCAATTCCCGCAATGGCAACGTCTATTTCCCTTGACGACCATCCTGCGGCGCGAAAGTGATCTTCTTTCAACTTGCTGGCGTCATAAGTTACGATGCCAACTTTCCGCCCAGGCGGCAGTGTCTTGGCTACAAGAGGCACAAGCAAAAGGCTTGAAAGAGCAACTGGTACCGAAACTGCCGCCGATACCTCAGCTTGGAACACCGCGCTAAAGCCGCAATTTGCGATAATGGCTGCGACACCTTCATCTTCCAACTGGCGCGCGCTTCTAATGTAGGCGTCTTTCACGGATGGATCGCCATCGACAACGTTTCGAGTCGTTGCTCCGGGAACCGTTAACCGCCTCACCGGAAACGGAAACGTTCCAGGCGCCGAAAGAGCCCCAGGGTGCTCCATCGGCTTATTTTCAAGCTCCAAAATGCCGAGGGTTTTGCCAATCATCTTTGTCCTCCTTTTGCAATCTTCAGACACGGCAATGTCTGGAGGCAGAGCAGCAAGCACTGCTTCCCCAAACCTGCGTTCCCTTCCGGAACCGCGCTACCTTCTGCGGTAACAACGTCCGTCAATACTCGGCTGGAAGGAATGTTTATTGGTTATCCTTGAGCCTCACAGTTGACATCGCATTACGCGACATCACCATCCCGAACACGATAGCTCAGCAATATCGAGCACAACGGCCCAATATCTGCGCCTCTCTTCAGTTCATGACGACAGGTGTTCTAATCGCGAAACTCGCATTTGAGCGATGACTGCGTTCGCCACATCGTTAGTTGCAGCCGTGCCTCCAAGATCTGGCGTTTTCACGTCACCTGCAGCAGTCACCTTTTCCATTGCTTCGAGGATTGCCCGAGAACCTAAGTACTCCCCTAAATGTTCTAGCATTAGAGCTCCGGACCAAAGCGCAGCCAGAGGGTTGGCCTTGCCATGACCGGCCAAATCTGGGGCAGAGCCATGGACCGGTTCGAACATGGATGGCCCCCGACCTGCAGGATTTAGGTTTGCTGAGGCGGCAAAGCCTAGGCCACCTTGAATCGCCGCCCCGATATCAGTGAGGATATCACCAAACAAGTTGGACGCCACCACGACATCCAATGAGTCCGGCTGCATGATAAATCGTGCCGCGACGGCATCGACATGATACCGAGTTACCTCTACGTCGGGGTAATCGCAGGAAACCGTCTCCGTTACTTCATCCCATAATACCATCGTAAACTTCTGCGCATTTGATTTTGTGACGGACGCAAGTCTCCCTCGCCGTCGCCTTGCTTGCTCAAATCCAAAACGAAGTATGCGCTCGACGCCGCGGCGGGTGAAGATTGCTGTTTCGACAGCGACCTCTTCGGGTGTTCCTTGATGAAGGCGGCCGCCCGCACCGCAATATTCGCCTTCTGTGTTCTCTCGAATGCAGAGAATATCGAAATCGGGCGTCCGCAACGGTCCGAGAACACCGGCCAAGAGGCGGTGCGGGCGTACGTTTGCGTAAAGATCGAATGCCTTTCGGATGGGCAATAACAAACCATGGAGCGATACAGAATCTGGTACGCTATCTGGCCAGCCCACAGCGCCTAGGAGGATGGCATCAAACTCTCGCAACTGCTCGATGCCATCTTCCGGCATCATCCTACCGTGTTTCAGGTAATAGTTGCATGACCAGTCGAGCTCGGTACTATCGAGGGCGAATCCAAAATGGTCAGCGGCAACTCGTAGGACATTCCACGCAGCGTTGATAACCTCTACGCCTATACCGTCGCCGGGAATGACAGCAATCTTGTACGTCTTCACGATATACCCCCCATACTCTACAGTATTTCTAAATGCCGCCGACGCAGGTGTATTTTATATTCAAAAAGTCGGCTATTCCATATTTCGATCCTTCAGTTCCCAAACCAGATTGTTTAACTCCGCCGAATGGAGCCACCTCTGTCGTGATTAGTCCTTCATTTACGCCGACCAATCCATATTTTAACTTTTCAGATACGCGATAGGTTCGGCTGAGATCTCTTGAATAAAAGTAGCAGGCCAATCCATACTCGGTATCATTCGCCAACTTAATGACTTCATCTTCGGTTTCGAATTTATACACCGGTGCTAGCGGACCAAAAATTTCCTCTTGCGTGCATCGCATATTAGGGCGTGCGTCAGCTAGAATAGTCGGAGGAAAGAACAAACTGTCAGGATCGCGTCTCGCACCGCCCAACACGATCCTGGCGCCTTTTGTGCAAGCGTCGGCAACAATCTGCTCGACCTTCTCAACGGCAGATCTATCGATAAGCGGGCCTTGCGTGATGCCGCTCTCAAGCCCTGAGCCAACCGTCAAGTTCGCTGCCGCAGCCGCAAATCGCTCCAAGAACCGATCGTAGATACCGGCCTGGACATAGAGTCTGTTTGTGCAAATACAAGTTTGTCCAGAATTTCGAAATTTGGCCGCTATCGCGCCGCCGATAGCGCGCTCCAAATCAGCGTCGTCGAAAACTATGAAAGGCGCATTTCCGCCAAGCTCCATCGAGACCTTCTTAACAGTGTCGGCCGATTGCCGAAGGAGCAGTTTGCCGACCTCAGTGGATCCGGTGAATGTAATCTTGGCGACGTCTGGGCTACCGGTCATCTCGCCGCCAATCTCTCGCGCCGAGCCGGTTAATACGTTAATCACGCCAGAGGGTACACCAGCTTGTTCCGCTAGAACTCCATAGGCAAGTGCCGAATAGGGAGTCTGCGTGGCTGGCTTCGCGACCACGGTGCAGCCTGCTGCGAGTGCCGGTCCAATCTTTCGCGCGAGCATGGAGGAAGGGAAGTTCCATGGCGTAATGGCCCCAACCACGCCAACTGGTTCTTTGGTTACGGTGATGCGACGATCTGGCCATGGCGAGGGGATGATATCCCCGTAAATGCGACGTGCCTCCTCGGCGAACCACAGGATATAGGCGGCGCTCGCACCTACCTCGAGGCGAGCTTCAGCGAGCGGCTTACCCTGTTCCCGCGTCAACAGCTCCGCGAGCGCATCCTGGTGGTCCAAGATGCATGTAGACAGCCTGCGCAACACCTTGCTGCGGTGGTCTGCGGTCGTGCAACTCCATGCCTCAAATGCAGTCTTGGCGGCGCCGATCGCTCGCCTTGCATCCCGCGCGCCTCCATTTGGTACGGTTCCAATGATTTCACCTGTTGCCGGATCGATGACTTCAATAGATGCGCCAGAGTCCGCTTCGACCCAAACACCTCCGATGAAGCTCTTTTCGCGCTTCAATTCAAACCAGCTCACCATTACTTTTCGTCCTTCAGGTTCCTGCACGCTCGGAGCGTTTGTCACCGGAGCACCTATGATTGCGCTCCTCACATAACCGCTGGGAAAGCCCACTTCATATCTCGTGCAATTCAGCCTCGGCTGAATGAATTGCTCGGGCGAGCCGATCCAGCATTCGGTCGATATCGGCTTCGCCCACGATCAAGGGTGGCGCCAAGCCAATAACGTTGTCGGAGAATGCGCGGACGATCAGGCCGTTTTCGTAGGCTTTCTTACGGACAAGTTGGCCGACGTTGAGCCGAGGATCAAATGGCTCACGGCTCTCCTGGTTCGCGACCAGTTCGACCGCAGCAAGCAGTCCTTTGCCACGAACATCGCCGATCCAACGATGTTCCCGGAGCGCATCGAGGCCCTTAAGCAAGTGGGCTCCGACAACTTTCGAGTTCTCAGGCAGTCTTTCGCGCTCATAAATTTCAAGGCACGCGAGAGCAACGGCTGCAGAGACGGGGTGACCGGTGTAAGTGAAGCCATTTGCGAAAGGTAGCTCGCGCGGCACTTTGTCGACCAGGGCGCGGTAGATCTCGTCACTCATTAGCACCGCTCCCATGGGCGAATAGCCTGATGTCAAACCCTTCGCGATGGTCATAAGATCGGGCTCGACATGTTCCCAATCGCACGCAAAAAGCTGGCCCGTGCGACCAAATCCAGTGATCACCTCGTCAATCACAAACAGAATGTTCAGCTTTGCGCAGGCAATGCGCATGGCAGCTAACCAACCATCCGGCGGCACGATGACACCCCCGGACCCCTGCACAGGCTCGCAAAAAAATGCAGCTACCTTCTCCGATCCGCCGAGTTCCGCGACCTTCGTTTCAAGCGCGGCCACGCTCCCGCTGATGATCGCAGCGTCCGTGACTCCATAGGAACTGCGATACCGGTAATGAGATGGAATATGGTGCTGGTTCGGAAGAGGAAGATCGAAGAAGCGGTGGCAACCAGAGAGACCGGTGAGACCCGCGCCGGTCGAGCTCACACCGTGATAGCCCCGTTCAAGTCCAATAACGTGTTTCTTATCAGGCCGGCCCGTGATGTTGAAGAAATAGCGAATTGTTTTCAGCGTAGTGTCAATAGCGTCCGAGCCACCCAACGTGAAGAAGACATGCTGAAGGCTTTCTGGAGTAAGCCGAACGAGTTCTTCGGCGAGTTGCAGTGCCGGCTCGTTGGCAAAACCAAAGAAACTGGAAGCATATGGCAGCTTTGACATCTGCTGCTGTGCTGCTTCGATAAGCTCGCTTCGGCCATACCCGATGTTCACGCACCATAGCCCCGCAAAACCGTCGAGCAACTCACGGCCGTCACGGTCCGTTACCGTGACTCCCTTACCCGAGACGATCACATTTGGCCCATCGTCTTCGACATCGGCAAGCTGAGTGAAGGGATGGATGAATTGATTAGTCGCATTTTGGCGCGGCCGGAGGGCTTTGAACATTATACAATTGTCCTTGATTAAACAGATACCGGTAGGGCAGCATGACGACGTCTTTGATATGCTCGCCGCTGCACGGCTTCTCCAAACGCTTTGAAAAGTGCCTGCGACGGCGGATCCTCCCAGAAACGCCATTCCGGATGCCATTGAACGGCGACAGCGAACCCCACGTCGCGTACGCGCACGGCTTCTATCAGTCCATCCGGTGCCAGGGCCTCGATCTCCAGGCTTGCTCCCAGTTGATCTATTCCTTGTTCGTGCAATGAGTTCACGTCGATGGTGTCTGCCCCAACCAGTTCCGACAACAATGAGCCGCCGGCCAAACTCACGGAGTGCGCCTTGCCGTAGCGCGCGTCCTTGGTTGCATTTGCAATAGCTCGATGATCAATCTTGGCGGGCCGCGTGTGCAGCCTGGCACATAAGGTGCCGCCCAAGGCGACATTCAGCTCTTGCAACCCTCTGCAAACACCAAACAGCGGAAGATCCTGTTGGATCGCTAATTTGATGAGGCTAATGGCGGTTTCATCACGTTTGGGATCAAGGAAGTCACGTTCGATTTCCTGCGAAGCACCGTAAATTTCAGGTGCAACGTTGGAGAGACTGCCAGTCAAAAACAGCCCATCGAGATGCGAGATGATGCTCTTCGCATAGTCGGAGCCCAGGGCCGGCAATAGAACCGGGGCAACGTCTGCGCCGGCTGCTATTGCGACGATGTATTTGTCCTGCACGGCATGCCAGTCTTGACCCTCAATCGACCGAATGCAGGTGGAGATGCCCACGAGAGGAGAGACGCTTTGTAGCATCCTAATAGCCCCTCGTGAGGTTCACGACGTTGATAAGATCTTCGCCAGCCAGATATCGCTTGGCGTTCTCGACGAAAATTTCAAGTATACGGCGAGGATACTCAGTTGGATTGCCCGCTATGTGCGATGTGACAATGACGTTCGGCATCGTCCAAAGAGGATTCGTAGGCGGAAGCGGCTCTACCTCGAACACGTCAAGAGCAGCGCCGGCGATCTGACCGTCTCCAATAGCTCTTATGAGAGCCAACTCATCCACAACCGACCCGCGCGAAACATTGATTAGGTAGCCCGAGCGCTTCATTGCGCTAAACTCCTTCGCGCCTACAAGCTTGTAGGTTTCGGTGGTCGCTGGCACTACCAGTACAACAAAGTCGGACCTAGAGAGAAACTCGTCAAACTCTTCTCTAGTGTAATATTGGTCGACTGACTCGCCGAGCCGCGTGGATCCGCGTCTCATACCCAACACGGTCATACCCGCCGACTTTGCTCTTCTCGCTATCTCGGCGCCGATTGCCCCCAACCCAACGATGCCGATCGTTTTACCTGACAGCGGGTCAACGAATTTTGGTTGCCATTGTTGCGCGGCCTGCTGACGCAGCAAATTCGGAAAGTCCCAATGCAACATCGTCACGGTACCCAAGACGTAGTCAGCCATGACCTCTCCATGCACGCCACGAGCATTGGTGACCAAAGTATCCTTTAGGCGCTCGCGAACCGGCACGAGAAAATCTACGCCTGAGTTTGTCGACTGAATCCATTTGAGGCGTTGCGCATTTTGGAGCGCTTCCACAGGAAAGCGCGGCGCCAATATGATTTCGGTATCGCCGATGTGCTGCCTCAGAAAATCTGGATCAGAACCAGAAACAACCTCTGCATCCGGAAGCGCCCGGCGAATGCCCACCGAATATTCTTCTGGCTCGGGATGGTAGACAAGTATTTTGGCAGCCGACCGCGCGTCTCGTGATCCCACGAAGCGATGCTCTTGTGTATTCTCGACCGTCGAAGTGATATCTTTCATGATACGATAAGCTCCCGAGGATAGTTTGTCAGTTTTTCACACCCGGTGGCGGTAATAGCTATCGTTTCGCTCACCGCAAAACCGTCTACGACGAGGTAGGTATGAAACGTCATGCCCGCCTGGAATGACCAGCTTGATTGCGGAGTGACTTCCAAATACTCGGCTCCATTCGGATAGAGCATCAGTCCGACGGAATAGAAGGTCTTATTTGTGTATCGATCGACTATTCCGGTTGCCACGATCCCCTCTCGGTAGATTTTATCCGGTACGCTTGCCGCAACACCAGGAGCAATCTCGGATAGGGCGTGGTCCTGAATCGTGAATAGCTGGTTCGCTAAACGTTCTTCTGCGGCTGATGCATGCCCAACTTTGAGCGGGCGCATGAAACGCGCATGATAATTTTGGACGTGAGGGCACATTTCTAGCTGAACTGTATCGCCAGCTTGCAGAGTGCGATCCGTGTACATGCAATGAATGGACTTCGCAGCCTCGCCAGATGCGATTGGTCCGGGCTCGGCCCGGTCGCTGCCAGCAAGCACCATGGCTGCGGCAACGGCAGCGCCGATATCCCTTTCGCGCGCTCCCGCCCGGGCCGCCTTTCGCGCAGCATCCATTGCCATTTCTGCCGCACGCCCTGCCCGCCGCTGATAATCCATCTCTGCCCGAGACTTGATAAGGCGTCGTTTGCGAACGAGGTTCTGAGCGTCTGCGATCACCAAAGTTTCGGGCAGCAGGCCCGCGAGCCTCTCGTATCGACTGGCGTTCAATTGCCAAGCAAACTTCTCGACCCCCACCTTTGCCGACTGCCCGACAATTGATTTGATGGCGCCTACCGCGAGAGCGTCAACGTCGTCTCCGTCCGCCCAGCGAAAGTTTCTATCAAACGCGGCGCTTCGCTGAAAATGGTAAGCTTCCAAATCGCGAAAAAAAAGTACAGGCTCACCATCACGAGGAATGATGGCAAAGTGGAAGCAGTTGTAGCCTCTGGGCGAGAGAAAGCCGGTCAGATACGTGATCGATTCTGGTTCAAAAGCGAGGAGAGCGTCGAGATCTTGAGATTGCATATCCGCCTGAACATTGCGAACTCGGCGCTCGTACTCTTCCCTCGAGAAGATGAGGTTCGTGCCCATGATGTGTCCTTTACTCAAAGTGATACAGTCTTGGTCCCACCGTCGGCGCGTCCAGCTCGGCGGGATCTGAGTGCAAGCAGTTGCGGCGCAGCCAAGAGAACGATCGAGACCATAATCATCATCGTGGAGACCGCAGCGATGGTTGGATCGACTTCGAAACGAACTCCATCCCACATTCGTTTTGGGAGGGTCGTTGCCGAGGTGCCGCTGAGGAATAATGCCAGGACCACATCATCGAAGGAGGCAAGGAAGGCAAAGAAAGCCGCTGTGAGAATACCGGGCTTGATCGCTGGCAGCGTCACCTTGAGAAAAGCCATGATCGGAGTGGCGCCCAGACTACGAGCCGCCTGCTCGGGTCGGATGTCGACGCTGCTCAATGCGCCTGAAACGACGATCACGACCAAGGGCAGAGCCAGCACCACGTGAGCGAGTACCAACCCCGTGATAGTGCCAACCAACTGGAACCGTGCAAACTGGAAGTAAATAGCCACTGCTGTTATCAGGGTAGGCACAATCGAAGGCGACACCAGAAACCCCGCGGCGAGACGAGCCCCTAGAAAACGCCCCCGCACGAGGCCGATAGCAGCTAGCGTTCCCAGCGGTGTGGCTGCGAACATTGTGAGCGTCGCGACCTTGATGCTAACCCAGGTAGCCGCGGTCCAATCAGGGCGATTGAAGTAGTTCTGAAACCACTGCAACGAAAACCCACGTGGCGGAAATTCCAGGAATGGCGATGCGCTGAAGCTGAGTGGGAACAAGATCATGATGGGGGCAATCAGAAACCCGACCACAGTCCATCCCAGTGCTGGCGCGAGCAAGCGGCTCGCGGACGAACCGTAACCGAATGTGGACTGCCAAGCGGCGAGCGCACGTGTTGCCGTGCGCAAGACCCGGCTCGGTGTCGCTTTTCCACGATCTGCATCGCTCTGGCCGGCAATGCCGACAAGCCTCCAATACAAGGCAACAAGGATAAGGGTCGCGACCAGGAGGATAACGGCCATTGCCGCCGCGAGTTCCCAATTGAGGGACTCGTTCAGTTGGCGCTCAATAAGCATGACGTATGTTACGTCACCAGCGCCTCCCAGCAATGCCGGTGTGACGAAGAAGCCTAGACTTAGAATAAAGACGAGCAGCGAGCCCGCTACAATCCCAGACGTGGTAAGCGGAACGAACACCAAGGTGAAAGCTGCGAATCCGCCGGCACCGGCGCTTCTGGCTGCATCAACGAGTCGAAGATCAACCCGTTTCATGGCCGCGTAGAGCGGAAGGATCATATAAGGCAGCATGATATGAACCATGCCGACGTAGACACCGAACCGATTGTACAAGAGTGGGAGAGGTTCTGCGATCAGTCCGCTATCCGTCAGAAGCTGATTTATAATCCCATTGCGGCCTAGCACCACAATCCATGCATATGATCGCACGAGCACGCTGGTCCACATAGGCAACACGACCAGAATTGTCAGGACTTGGGCCCAGCGACGCCCGGTCCTGATCATTAGATAGGCGACGGGGTAACCGAGAAGCAGGCATACCGCGGTCACCTCTGCGGATAGCCGGAGAGTGCTTAGAAGCACCTTCCACATGTAGCGATCCGTCAGCGCCACCTGGTAGTTGTTCGACGACCATTCGTTCGCGCCGAAACTGGTAGCAAGCAACCTGAAAATAGGCACTCCGTAAATCGTGCCAAGTAGTAGGAGCGCCGGAAACATGAGCAGCAGGAAGCCGTGGCGGCCGAACAACCCAGCAAAAAACTTCTCACTCCGAACACCCGCGCATGTTCTGGCTGTCACAGCTCCTGTGCTCATCGGTGATCTCCTCAGCGCTGCAACCAAGCGTTCCACATGTCGGTGTTACGTTCGATATTCGATTTCTCATTCGTCTTTGCAGCCCACCATGCGGCATCAAGCCAAACTTGCTTTTGCAGGTTGTCAGGGGCGGTCGCGAGGTCCTTTGTTTGCTCGGCAGTAAGCAGCTTGAAGGCCTGGGGGTTTGCCGGAGAGTATGGGATCAACTTGCTGAGTTCAGCCTGCGGTTCCGGCCGTGATGCGAACTCTATGAACTTCAGGGCGTTCTCGACGTTCTTCGCCCCCTTAGGGATGCCCCAATAGTCGGCTGTGACAAGACCTTGGTTCCAGTCATAGTCAACTGGCGCTCCCTGCGCCTTCAACTGTGCTATGCGCCCTTGAGACGCCATTCCGACGTCGGCTTCACCGTCGACAATTGCTTGGGGAGCCATGGCGCCTGTCGTTTGCCATTTCACGACGTGCTGCTTTATGTTGGAAAGACTACGATAGGACCGTTCCAGATCCAGCGGATACAGCTGTTGGGGTAGAACGCCGTCCGCCAATAGCGCAAACTCGTTCGGACGTACGACATAGGTGCCGGATGGCAAGATTCTCGGTCCGGGAAATTTTTGGACATCCCAAACCTCTGCCCAACTCCGCGGATGCTTGCCGGTGGGATATCGCTTCGTATTAAATGCGATGACGTTTGCATAGAACAACGCCCCGACCCCATAAGGATGCACGACGCGCTCGTCGACCTCGGCGATGACATTTTTATCGATGACGCTGTAATCGATCTTCTCAAGGAGATTATTCTCCGCCAGTACAAGGAAGTCTGCAGGCGTAAACTCAGCGACATCCCATTCGATGTTGCCGCTCATATTCATTGTGCGCACTTTCGCGAGCGAAGGCCCCGTCGCTTCCACTACCTTGATGCCGGTAGACTTTTCGAACGGCTCAAAGAGCGCTTTACGCTGGGCGTCCTGAAACTGACCGCCAAACGAAGCGATCACCACAGTGCCGGAGCTCTGAGCTCGCGCTCGACCAGCGCATGTGAGTGCTGCACCTGCTGCAAGACCTGCTGTGAACGAGCGCCGCGTTAAATTTTGCTTCATAGTCTTCCTCCCTTACTGGTTGTCAGTTCCGGTAGTCTCCAAGAGAATTCGCCGGAGTGAACACGACGGCGTCATCGGCTCCCCAGCCGACTACGGTGGCTTCTCCCACGTGTAGCCGGGAATGATGCGGTGCATTCCGGACCTTCGCCACCAAAGTGTCCTCGCGAGAAATTCGGATCACATACTTGATAGAGTCTCCGGCATAGTTGACGTTCTCAATCACGCCATTAAACCGGTTCGCAACAGCACCGACTTCTCGCCCAACCAGAACACGCTCAGGCCGCACTACCAATGCTGCTACACTTGCGTCATCCCAGTTGCGTTTCTTGCCAATACATTCGATCGCTCCGGCGGTTACGATCGTGCAAGTGTCCCCAGCTACAGTGCGCACTGTCCCTACAATGCGATTTGAGTCACCCACAAAATCCGCAACGAAGGGCGTAGCCGGATATTGGTAGAGCTCTTCAGGAGAACCAATCTGCTCAAGTTGACCGTTGCTCATGACCGCGATTCGATCAGATACAGTCAGCGCTTCTTCCTGGTCATGGGTGACCATGATCGTCGTTATCCCGAGCTGCCGTTGAAGTCTTTTCAACTCGGCTTGCATGTTTTCACGCAACTTGCGATCGAGAGCGCCTAAAGGCTCGTCAAGCAGAAGAACAGGCGGGTCAAAGACAACGGCGCGAGCGAATGCAACCCTTTGCTGTTGTCCGCCGCTTAACTGAGACGGCAGCCTTTCGCCGAATGTGGGCAACTCGACCAGTTCGAGCACACGCCGAACCCGCAGGCGAACCTTATCCTCAGGGACGCCTCTCATCCTCAGCGGAAATGCCACGTTGTCTGCGACCGACATATGCGGGAAAAGCGCTAGATGCTGAAACACAACACCGATATTGCGGCGATTGGGCGGTAGGTGATCTATGCGGTTTTCATCAATTAGAATTGCGCCAGAGCTTAGTTCGGTGAACCCGGCGATCGCCATCATCGTCGTCGTCTTTCCTGAGCCGCTTGGCCCCAGCAGCGTCAGGAACTCACCTGGATTAACTGTTAAAGTGACATCTTTCAGCGCCGCGAAATCGCCATAGAATTTGGAGGCCAGCCTAACCTGAACGCTTTTGCCGAAGCCTCGTGTTTCTATGCTTGGACATGACGAGAAGCCTGCATCTGACATTGAATATTCGAGAGTGGGAGTTATTTCGCTAGACACAAAAGCCTCCTTTATTGGTTCGGGGGGGGGCCAGCCGGCTGGTGGTGCACGACATCCTTCGGCAGCGATGCTCTAGCTGGGGCGAACATTGCTTCACGAACGCGCATGACGGAGATTACGTGCTCCCTCGCCGAACGAAGATGCACCTGGATCACCTCCGCCGCATCCTGCCCCCTGCCAGCCTCGACCAGGTCGACGAGTAGCTTATGCTCGCGATGCGAGGTCGCAGAAGCCTCATCGCTCTCATTGAGAACCTCCATCCAGATAAAGGTCAGCATCTGGTCCAGCAGGCGGTCGAGGGCCTGCTGAATTGCGCCATTGCCGCTCGAGCGCGCGAGAACCTGATGAATAGTCAGCCCTAAGCGAACCTCTTCACCTTTGAGCCCCGGATTAGCCTGTAACTTCTCAATCTGCGCCAGGATATCTCGTAGTTCTAGAATATCAGTCGGCTGGACATTCGCAGCCGCGAGTTGGATCGATCCCATCTCCAAGATCTCTCGGAGGAAATAGAGATCCGCAACTCGCCTTGAGTCCGCCTCAGCGACGTAGAAACCTCGCTCGCGGCTATCCACAATGCCGATCTCGACTAGCCGGCCCAACGCTTCCCGGACGGGGGTGCGGCTCACTCCCAGAACGCCGGCCAGAGCCCGATCGACGAGCTTCATTCCTGGGCGTAGTTCGTTGCTGATGATCATTGTCCTAAGTCGGTCGAGCGTAACGTCGCTCAACTGGCGCTCAACCATGATTGAATTCCTTTTGGTATTCCATTTCGAATGCCACAGGTTTCGCATTGAGTCAAGTCCGGTTCTGGGTAGTTTTCGGTTGACATTGGCTTCAGGGCAGCCATCCACGCAGCTGCATCTGTCGGAGACTTGGACAAGAAGATGGCAACCCTCTGATCGTGTTGAGCCAAGCCCCTTTCCGCGAATTCCGTATTAGGCGGCACGTGTTGGTGTCTTGACCCACCACGGGATGACTGCTAGCCGAAAAGGTTCGGTATTCCAAATGACATTCCTAGGATTTTCAATGAGCGACGCCCAGATCGGAACCGCTGTACTCAACACATTGCGCGATATGATTCTGCGGCACGAACTTCGCCCGGGTGAAAAGCTGGTCGATCGCACGCTAGCTGCCCAGTTGCAGGCCAGTCGCACGCCAGTTCGTGAGGCATTTGGAAGGCTGGAAGTATTGGGACTGGTCGAGAAACGCGACCGCGGCTATTTCGTGGTAGAAATGAGTTCTTCGCGAGCTTTCGACCTTTACCAGCTTCGAGAGGTACTTGAAGTTGCGGCTGTCAGCCTGGCCGCTGAAAAGGCCACAAAGAGCGACCTCCAAGAGTTCCGAGAGATCGTCGAACAGGTGAACCATTTCCGAACTTTACCGGGGCGGCGTGCCGACGAAGTTAGGGTTGGGATGATCCTTCATGAATCAATCGCTCGTGTCAGCGGAAATAAGGAACTACACCAAGCCCTCGTCCGTGTTTTAAACCAAATGGTGACCTTCATGTGGATGGAGGTCTTGCATGAGCCTCAAGGGGCGTCAGCGGGTTCGCAGGATGAGCACGAGCGGATTGTTAAGTACATCGAGATGAAAGACGGGCCCAACGCAGCCGAGATTATGCGCTCGCACATACGGGCCGGCAGGGAACGCCTGACGGCAGTCCTGCGGGCACGAGAGGCCCAATCGACATTTGTCTTGCCGGCGGGCTATGGCCTGTCTGGACTATCCAAGCAGCAGCAATGATAGCATGGCTGACCTCCAGCATTCTATCAGCCTATTAGGAACGCTATGTCGCTCGTCTGCGGGAAGATCGGTATGCGCACAATGTGATCCGCCTCTATCTTGCGAGTGTCGCCCATTTTGCGCGCTGGCCGGCGAGCAGCGCCCGGCCTCCATCGCTAGGCGCGGCGGTGCTCGATCGCTTTCTTAATCTGCAGTTGTCCTTAGCCGGTTCGCCGGACGCGGTATGAACTGCGGACCGCCATTCGCTCCCTGCTGAGACTGCTTGAGGCCGAGGCCATTCAGTCTGCCGACAAGCAGGATGGACTGATGGACTAAGCGAGGAACTGGCCGCGTTCGATGCCTAATTGCGTGATGTCCAGGCTTGGCGGAGACCACGCGCCGGCAACGTGGGTTGATTGTCGGCAGATTCCTCGCTCACACTTTTTGGCACAGGCGCCGTCGACGTCACGAAGGTCGATGCCGCGGCCGCAAGGGAGCCAAGCGAGCAGTCATTACTGCGTTTCGGCTGTGTGCGGTTGGGATCGCTGCGACCCGCATGTTCTGCGCCACAGTATGGCGACCGACCGCTATGCGAGGGTACTTCCATGAAGCACATCGCCGATATTCTACGTCATCGCAGCCTCGACACGTCAAAGATCTACACCAAGCTCGATCTCGAGCGGCTATCGGCTGTTGCTCGTCCTTGGCCAGGGAGAGCGTGATGACGACGAAGATAACAAGAAGGAGCCTGTCGCCGCCTAACTGCTCGAGCGCTCCATGATCGGCTTCAGCGTCAGCGGCCCCAATACTCGACTGCTGAGTTCCTCTGCCGATTTCGCTGACGAGCAGGACTGTGGCACGCTGACCAGTGACCCCGCCATCAACTGGCAAAGGACAGATCGCGCGTCAATCGCCCCTTTACCTGGGCTGGACGACTGGCAATCGTGAAGCCGGTTTGCGCCCTACATGACGCGTCTGGATCCAGCGACGGAGTTTCCGGCGACGCCGATATTCGACAAGTCACGACGGCGGTTGACACCCCATATCTATACTAACGGCGAGATCGTGGACCCCAGCACTTTCCGGCAACGCTTGCCGTTAAACTGGTAGGCATGGACGAAGGACCTATGGCTCAGCGGCGTACACGGAGCCCCAAGCCGGAAACGGAACCATTGCGGATTTGTCCGTTGGTCCAGACTGTGTAGTCCCAGTGCCGAAAGGAGCCGGCCCACCGCATCGACCAAAGAATGTCCAACTGCAAGAACGACGGCGGCGGTTAAGAAAGGGCCGGCACGAGGGTACCGGTCACCGTGCGTTTAATCAGCTGGGACAATTCGCGTCGCGTTAGCCACACAAGCCAGTCATCATCTTCGATTCCGCGGTCAGGTAAACGCAGAACGGACCCGTGCGCCTCTCTGTGGAGATAGCCATACAGATCTGCGACTCCCTTGTCGATTGACCAAGTGGGGACAAGGCCATAAATGAAATCTGGTGACCATTTCGCCCACGCCAACCCAAACGCAAGGCTTGAAAACGTTCTAGGTAACCCCTGTCCCCTAAAATCATCTCGGAGCCATATGTCGCCCTGATAAGCTACGGTTCCTGTTATCTTCCGAGCGGTCGATGCACGGCAAACACATGAGGAGCCTGAGCCCGCTTGGCTCTTTGGATCCGCATAGCAGGCTTTCAATGACTCGAGGTGTTCAGCCAAGTTGGTTGTTCTTAGATTGTCCATACGAAGTGCCTGAACATGCGCTACTTCGCCCGATTGATCTTCTCCGATAATCCAAAACGCACAGCCAGGCTCAAGCCTTGAACAATCCGGCCGGAACATCGGAAAGGTCGGCGATTTTCCGGGGATGTTTGTCGTAATCTCAAGATATTCTTCAAAATTGTCCCCCATGTTGAAGCGTATTCCCGCTTTGCGGCCTGCTTCATCAAACGAACAAATGTATTGCGATACCTCCAGGTTGGTCACGTATTTTTCCATTGTTTAGCGCCCCGCCTTAGCTTGATAGTGCGCCTGAAAATAAGAGCCTGCGGCCGCAGAAGATACTCCCATCCTTTGTAGTTGACAGTGAGCGCGACGAACAGCCCACCTTTTCTTTTGTGATCGAGGCCGCGAGATAAGCTCCTTCATCGACAGGAGCGGAATGGAATGGTTGGAGATCGCGCTGATGCCATGCTTGAAGTCATGGATGAAGGCATGCATGAAGCCAGGCATGAGGGAAAATACCGTCGGATCGAGGTGATCACCGGTCGGCGCCAGCGGCGGAATTGGACTGACGAAGAGAAGGCTCGGATCCTTGCCGAGAGCGCAGAACCCGACGTGAACATCTCGGCTGTTGCCCGGCGCTGGGGCGTCAATCGCGGCTTGCTGAACGTCTGGCGTCGGAAGCTGGGCCGACCTCTCATCGCTCTGCCAAGACCTGCGCGCAGCAGGCGATCGTGCCGGTGACGGTGGTTGGCGATCGAACGTCTCCCGAGAGCTCGCCGTCGGATGTCGCCCACTTCGCCGCGGGTCGGATTGAGATCGAGCTTGCCGGCGCGCGCATAACCGTGATCGGCTCGGTGGCGCACGCGATGGTGACGGCGTTGCGGGGGCGCCGGTGATCGGTCTTTCGCCGGGCGGCGTAAAGATCATGGTGGCGACGCAACCTGTCGACTTCCGGCGCGGCATGAATGGCCTTGTGGCTTTGGTGGCGTCAGCGCTTGCTTCCGATCCCTATTGTGGCGATGTTTTCGTGTTCCGCGCCAAGCGTCTCGATCGGCTGCGCTGCATTTACTGGGACGGATCAGGCATGATCTTGACGACGAAGTGGCTGGAAAATGGGGCGTTCGTCTGGCCGCCAATCCGCGATGGTTCGATTCAGATGACGCGTGCAGAGTTCTCGCTTCTGCTGGCCGGAATTGATTGGACAAGGGTCAAGCAAAACCCGGTAAAAAGACCAACAAAGACAGGCTGATCCTATTGGTTTTGCTTAAAGATTCAGACTCATATGGTAGGGTCTGTCATGCCGTTATCGACCCGATCCCTTGCGCCAGGATGCTGCGCAATTGACCCGGATCATTCTTTCGCTCGACGAAGAGAATGCCGATCTCAAAGCGCGCGTTGCCTTTCTCGAGGGCCAGCTCTTTGGGCCGAAATCGGAGAAGATGACGACGCTCGATCCAACGCAGGCGACGCTCGATCTTGGCGATCTCAGCGACATTCCCGTTGCTGCCAAGGACGATGTTGCGCCCGTCGCCGAGGGGAAAACGCAGGCACGGCGATCGCCAGCCCGCAATATCGGGCGTTTGCCCAAACACTTTCCGCGTTATGACGAGATCATTGAGCCGGAGAGCAAGACTTGCCCCTGCTGTTCGTTCGAACTGCATTGCATCGGCACGGATGTCAGCGAAGCGCTCGACATCGTACCTGCGGTTGTCCGGGTAAAGCGGACGATCCGGCCGCGCTATGCATGCCGGGCCTCCGAAAGTGTCATCGTGCAGGCGCCGGCACCAGCGCGCGTGATGGACGGCGGCATGGTGACCACTGCATTTGCCGCGCATGTCGCTGTTTCGAAGTTTGCCTGGCATCTCCGCTCCATCGCCAGGCGCAGATGCTGGCCTCCTGCGGCGTGACTATTGATCGAGGCACGCTCGGCGCCTGGGTGACGCGGGTCGCCTGGCTTTCCGCTGCAGGATGGTGGGAGGAAGGATCTCAACGCTCGTCATCGTGCCGGTCCTCCTTCGTATCTGTTGCTGCCTCGATGAGAAGCGTGGCAAGGCTCGACACCAGCCTCCGCCGTTCGCCCACCGGCCCCGTGGGTTTCCTCGGCGGCGACGGCCTCTTTCGCTCCAGAGCATCGAGGACGGACCCGGCATGCGCCGTCCGGCTCACTCGCCAGCCGACGATGCGGCGGGCAAAGACGTCGATGATAGAGGCCACGTAGACGAAGCCTTGCCAGGTGACGAGTGGAGTAAGGAGCGGATGCGCTTCTCCTTCCCGAACCGTACATGGCACCTTTCAGCGCATACGGCTCTCTGTTTAAACCAAGGCCCCGGCAGAGGAAATCCGAGAGGAATGCCGGGCGCTCTTTGATGGCCGCCGCCAGCTCTTTCAATTCGCCTCGGCCGGCGGATTGGAGAGATAGTATTCGCGTTCGTCGTTTGAGCGCCATCGCCAACGAGCCACGCTTCTTCGCCCGGCAGATGCTGCTGTCCCTTGCGAGGATACGTTGCGGATTGCAATCGGCGATCCGGACGCGCAGGACGGCAAAGCGCGCGGTCAATCGACCTCTCGTACCGCGCCGCCAACTGACCGTCTTCCAAGTCGTGCCCGCCAGCATCGTTTCGGCGACTGCCGAGAGTGTATCGGGGATGGAATGCTTGCGTGGTCGTCCATGGCCGGGGATCCCGGCCCACGGCGGCAACAAGCCAATCTGGGTCGCAGGCGTTGGGACGCAGACGGACTTCGCGCCATCGTGCGAGAGTATGTTGTAGAAAACCTCGCCACAGATGATGCGGTCCTGGTCATCGATGAGACGGGCTTCCTCAAGCGGGCAAGACATCGTGCCGTGTTGCGCGTCGATATACAGGTTCGGCAGGCAAGATAACGAACTGCCAGATCGGTGTGTTCGCCGCCTATGTGTCCGCTCGCGGTCATGCCATTATCGATCGGGCCTTGTACTTGCCCAAAAGCTGGACCGGCGATCCGGCAAGGCTTGCAGCAACCCATGTTCCTGAGGCTATAGCCTTCGTTACCACGCCAGGCTTGGCTGTCGATATGATACGGCGTGCGCTGGCAGCCGATGTGCCGTTTTCATGGGTTGCCGCAGATGCGGTGTATGCGCCGGGGACGTCGAAGGAAGCCTGCGCCGAACCTGCAAAGACTACGTTTTTGCGGTTAAGTCGGACCACCATTTCGGCTTCTGGTCGGGTAATCCTCTGGGCGCAGACTAAACCCAGGAATGCACTGTGAAAACTACAAGACCGGTAGTTCGAGAAGCTGGGAACTTCATATTATGCTCTTCTTCCGAAGTTGTTGGGATAGGCTGGAACTGATGATCGCCGGCAGCTGGAGGTCGTAATGATGGCAAAGATTCGCAAGGCGGCAGTTATAGGAACGGCACGATGGGTTCTGGCATTACCACCCATCTCGCCATTGTCAGCGTAGAGGTTTTCTTCTCGACATGGAAAAGAAACGGGCCGATAGGAGCATTGCTCGCCAGCTGAAAGCGAACTGCTTCATGGATGCAGCTTTTGCGGGGCCCAGCACCACCGGTTCGAGCGCCGACGACATGGAGCTCCTTAACCGGGTCGACTGGATATCGAAGCTATAGCCGAACGCCTTCACGTGAAGCAGAGCCTCTACAGGGCCATCGACGAGTTCGTTGAATGTCTAAAGGTGCAAAGCCTCGCCGCTCCAGCCTATCTCGCTCTCGCCACCGAGTAGGGGGATTTCTACGTCGCCGATGGCATGCGGAGTTGTCTCTCGTCCGACGGCACGTTAGCTCGGTGAAACGTGGAGAGGCGTGATGACCATCACTGACCTGAAGCTCGCAACAAAGCCAGTGGTCGACTATGGCTGCGCCGCACTGTGGGACCTGGACGACGGCGTCGTCTGCTTAGAGTTTTGCACTAAGGAAGTATCGACAAATTTCTGAATCGAGCAATCGGATTTGGAGGATTCCCATTTTCGCGGTTTGTTTGTAGACAGTGTTGGTGATCGATGTTGCCGCGATAAAGCTTCGTTATGAGGCGCTCCGTCCAATGTTGGACGAGCGGGGTCGGCGTCGTTTTGCTGCGGCGGAAGCGCTTGCGGCCGGATGGGGTGGGATCGCGGCGGTGAGCGCGGCGACGGGGATTGCCCAGCACCATCGGCTATGGGTTGCGGGAGCTGCGCGGCCAGGCGCCGGATTCATCGCTTGGCGGCATCCGCCGCAAGGGTGCGGGCCGCAAGCCCCTGACCGAGACGGACCCGACGCTTCTGTCGGACCTGGAAGATCTTGTCGATCCGGCGACGCGCGGCGATCCGATGTCGCCGTTGAAGTGGACCTCGAAAAGCCTGCGAAACCTGGCGGGCGCACTTTGCGCCATGGGTCATCGGGTCGGCTACGACGTCGTCGGGACCCTGTTGAAAAGCCTTGGGTACTCTCTTCAAGCCAATCGAAAGACGATCGAGGGATCAGGCCACGCCGATCGCGACGCGCAGTTCCAGCATATCGCCGAGACGGTCAAGGCCGCCATCGCTGCCGACCAGCCGGCCGGATCACCCGAGCAAGTCCGGGACCACGACTTCATCGACCCCAAGCTGGGCCGCGCCGCGCCCTACGGCATCTACGACATCGCCGACGACAAAGGTTGGGTCAGCGTCGGGATCGACCACGACACAGCCGCCTTCGCCGTCAATGCAATACGCTCCTGGTGGATGAGCATGGGACGCGACCGCTACCCGCACGCCCATACCTTGACGATCACCGCCGATGGCGGGGGAAGCAACGGCTCGCGCGTTCGCCTTTGGAAGATCGAACTTCAAAAGCTCGCCGACGAACTGGCCCTGACCATCGACGTCCTGCACTTGCCGCCCGGCACCAGCAAATGGAACAAAATCGAACATCGCCTCTTCTCATTCATCTCGCGCAACTGGTGAGGGCGACGACCGCTCATCGACTATCGCACCATTGTCGAACTCATCGCCGCGACCACTTCGACCGCTGGCCTCACCGTTCGCTGCGAACTCGATGAAAATCTCTATCCCGCCGGCATCAAAATCTCCGACGCCGAAATGGCCTCGATCAATATCTTCCGCCATACCTTCCACGGCGAATGGAACTATACAATTAGCCCAAGACCGCCAAAAACGTAGCCGCAATTTATCGACGCTTCCTTAGCACCATTCCGGTGCCATCCCACACCAGGATTTTCAGGCGTTCACCGCGCTTCGACCGAAAGATCACCGTCACCCCGGGAATGCGGGTCGAGCTTCAACTCGGTCTGCACCATCAGGAGCCAGCGCCTGATGCCCACAGCGGAAGTCCACCGACCGCGTTGCAATCAGGATCGGCAGTCGTTGGCCCGCGACGATCATGCCGTCCCTCGCATGGCTCGCACCAGAGCCGCCACACGTTCAACCGGCACATCGCCGGGAACCCGCATCACAACGTCCGGGCCGATCTCCAACGTCAAGACCGACGAAACCGCCTCCGGCAGCGGCGGCGCCAAACATTCACAGCCTCGCTCGGCTCTGCCGCAATCGCCAAAGGCACAAATGCAGGCTCGGCATCGCCGCTCTCCGACAGGCCCGACATAGACTCAAAAGGCAGGGGCCAGAATGCCCTCGCGCACTTGCCGGCGCCACAAGGAAAGCTGGTGCGGAACAACGTCATGACGGCGAGCGACATCAACAACACGAACACCAGGCTCAAGGCTTTCCGCCACGATCCGCGCCTTCACATCATCCGGCCAACGCCGGTTTCCGCGGCGCGGCTCGACAACTTCGTAGCGCCCCACAAATCCATCTTCTGCCATGCAAATCTCCAGATAGCCCCGGAAACCTTCTCGCACACCCAGCAAGCATCAATATACAGCCAATCCAATGGGGCGGAGACGTCGCTTACAGTACAACGCCTACGGCTATCGTCCCAACCGCGGCGTTGGTCAGTTGGTCAAGGAACTGCACCGGCTGATCTGTCGGGGCTATACCGATGTGGTCGATGCTGATTTGTCGGGACATATTTCGACAACATTCACACACTCGGACCTTCTACGGTCCGTGGCCCGCAGGGTCGTCGACAGGCATGTGCTGCATCTGATCAAGATGCGGCTTAAGGCGCCCGTAGAGGAACGGGATGGCGACGGGAAGGGCGTATGAGTAGTGGTCGCAATGCGATGCGCGGAACGCCTCAGGGCGGTGACGCAAGTCCTTTGATGGCCAACATTTACATGAACCGATTTCCGAAGCATTGGCGACAGACTGCACGCGAAGCGTTCCAAGCCAACGTCGTCGCATACGCCAACGACTTCGTCATCCTCGGCCGCGGTTGCGCGGCGGAGGCTCTGGCGTGGACAAAGACGGTGATGACGAAGCTCGGGCTCACCCTCAACGAGTTGAAGATCTCGGTGAAGGATGCCGTCAGGAGCATTTCGACTTCCTTGGTTATAGCTTTGCCCCCGAGCATTTTCGCAAGGATCTGGCTCGTCCCACGTGCGCCGCCGGTCAACATCGCGGGCCTAACGAGCTCGCGCCTGTTTTGCGTCGTTCGGCCCGACTAAGACACACCATGCGCGGCATCCGTCTTCGAGGAAGAGGGAGAAAGGTGATGCGAAGCAGATGGTACCAGCTTCGCCGAGCGGTGAAAGTCCCAGAGCCGTTTGTACTCCACCTCTCTCGATTGCAAGGCTTCGCTGGAGGCTGACAACGAGTTGCCGTGACGTCCCTTACGTGCGCGCGTGAATAGGTTCGGCGGCGAAGTTAAACAAAGGACATCTCGCTCTCGGCATGACTCATTGCAGACTCCCCCCAACAACTTGATCGACGCTGCAACACATCGTTCAACCTAAATTTACAGAACCTTTACGATTGCAAATCGCTAGCAATGGTACGTTCACCAAAGGTTTGAGGTCAGGCCCAGGCAAAAAAGTTTGATGCCGATCTACGCGTCGGATTGCCGCGCATCCCCTAAGGAGGTCAACGCCTAATGACAAAAAGAGCGCTCATCATGGTTGAAGGTCATAGAGGTATTGGTCCGCTATTCGTTAAAGCGGCCCGGCGTCTTGGTCTTCATCCAATTACCCTGTCGGCCAATCCAGCTTGCTACGATTATCTTGCGGCGGCAAGGAGTGAAGCAATCCGGGTCGATACAGACAATCTCGATTCGCTGATCCGAGAATGCTCCCGAGTACGTGCAACCTATGACATTGCTGGCATTACTGGCTTTTCGGGCTTGGACGAGTCGGTCTATGTGACGGTTGGCAAGCTCTGCCGGCACTTCGATTTACCAGGGCCGAACCCCGCATCGGTTGAACGATGCTACGATAAATTCACTCAACGTCAGCTCCTTGCGGCGGCCGGAGTTCCAGTACCTGCTTACCGCCTAGCAGCGAATGCGACAGAGGTTGAAGGCTTTGCCGCGGAAATCGGCCTTCCCGTGCTTCTTAAACCAGTCGAAGGCAGTGGCAGCGTCGGTGTCAGATTGTGCTGCACCATCGATGAGGTGGCCGAACATACGACTCATCTGATGAGCGGGAAACACATATGGCGGTCATCGCCGAGGATACTCGTCGAAGAATTCGCACAAGGTCCCTATTATTGCGTCGACATAATGGGAAATGAGATCATTGGGATTGCCGCGGGCGGCTTCGGCCCCCCGCCGTATTTCGTCTTTCGTGAATTCGCATATCCGGCCGCGTTAACGGATGACGAGCATGAGCTTATCGCCGATACTGCCCTAAGCAGTTTGCGAGCTCTTGGCCTTGCCTGGGGGCCAACGTGCATTGAATTCCGGTGGACAAAGGTTGGGCCGGTCGTAATTGAAGTCAATCCGCGTCTTGGCGGTGCGCCCTCTCCTCAACTGATTCAGCTGGCGTACGGTGTCGATCTCATCACGGAGAACATCAAGCTTGTCATTGGCGACGAATGGAATTTGCGCAGAAAGCTCTCGCACACTGCTGCCGCGCGGTTCCTTGTTCCTGATCGCGATGGGATCGTGGATTGGAGCGACAATGACAATTTTGCGGCTGCTGTACCGGGTGTCGCCGAGGTCAAATGGTATATTGAGCCCAAAACGCCGATAATCAGGAAAGGAGACTACCGAGATTGGATCGGATATGTCATCGCCGCTTCACCTACCCTTGCTCAGACCGAGGCGATACTTCAGGCTGCCGTTAGCTTAATCGATTGCTCGATCACCCCATTTCCGGCAATGGGCGGATAGGAAAGTCGGTGACCCTCACCTCGCTGCACCAGCGTGGTGGCGTCAGGTTAGAGTCCGTTTTGTCTTGCCGGAAACTGAGACGGTGATTGCTCGCTTTGCATCGATCCAGTTGCATCAGGTGCGGGCCGATGAACCAATCACCTATCCGCAGATGTTGCACTCGTTCGCATCTTAAGAGAATAGCGTGTTTGGGCGACATAAGACTTGTGCGGCTCAGTAAGAGGTCGCTCGTTCTGACCGGTTGAACGCAAAAAGCACCACCTGCCTTACGAAGGAGAACGTTTAACCTATGGATGCTCAGGCGCTAGATATTACCCGAGTTCGAGCGGAGCATGTTGGTGAGTATGACGTAGCGGGGTCGGTAGATACGAACATCGCGGACGGATTCACTTTAATTGCGGTCGGCGACCTCATCGTGACACGGCCCTTAACCAACGGATACCATCCGGGATTCGGAAAAATCGTCGAGATCCTCCAGAACGCCGATGTCACTTTCGGCAACATGGAAACCAATATCTTTGACGCCCGGTCGTTCAGCGGAAGCCCGCAAGCCGAACATGGCGGTGCCTATCATGTCAGCGTTCCGGAACTCGGGCCTGACTTGAAGATGATGGGTTTCAACCTGGTAAGCTACGCGAACAACCACACGTTTGAATGGGGTGCCGAGGGTATGCGCGAAACCTGCAGGGCGCTCGATCAAAACGGGATTGTCTATGCCGGTGTTGGCGAAAACCTTTCGCAGGCCAGTGCTGCTCGATACCTGGAAACGCCGCGCGGACGGGTCGCCTTAGTGTCGTTTGCCTCCACGTTCACACCGATGTCGCGTGCGTGCGATCCGGCCGGTGGAACGTCGGGCAGACCAGGCCTCAATCCCCTCCGACTGCGCGAAGACATCACGGTTCCACAGCCGATGCTCGAGAATCTGCGACAAGTGCGGGATGCTCTGCCGTATTACAATCCCGCCCATGGCGATCCGGACTGCATCACGATAGCCGGGGCCAGATTCAAGGCGGGCGACGAGGTTGGCTACAGCTACCTGCCCGACCCGGCGGACGTCGCCCGCATTCTTCGCGATGTGCGTCAGGGTAAGCAATTCTCAGACTTCTGCATAGTCACCAACCACGGGCATGAGCCTGGAAACTGGTGCCAGCAGACGCCTGATTACGAGCAAGCTTTTGGGCGAAAGATGATCGATGCCGGCGCCGACGCCTATATTGTGCATGGGCCGCATCAACTTAGAGGTATCGAAATCTACAAAGGCAGACCGATCCTTTACAGCATCGGAAACTTCATAATGGACGACCTCCGGACGCCAGTCGGCGCTGACATGTTCGCGGCTTACGATAAGGATCCGCGGACCGACACGGATGCGGAGGTAACGCTGGCAGAGATGGCGCGAGGGTACGAGACGGATGCGGGATTTTCAGACCCGGTCTTCTACGAGAGCATCGTCACCGTCAGCCGTTTTGAGCAAAATCAGCTCGTTGAATTGCGACTCCATCCCCTAGACCTTGGCCACTCCAAGAGGTTCGCCAACAGGGGCGTTCCAAGCTTCGCTGCCCCGCCATTGGCAATATCTATTCTGGAACGCCTTCAGAAGCTCTCGGAGCCGTTCGGAACTGAGATTACAATCGAAAACGACGTCGGAGTCATAAGACGGTGATACTAAATCCAACCAATGCCACAAAGAGGGACACCGCGCGTCTCCGTGATTTAGTCTGCATCATCGAGCCGGCGGCTTCACGATACATCCAACGAATGAAAGACCACGAATATGTCACAGGGCAAAGTCGCAGTGGCTGATGCATTTTCGAGGGCGCAACAGATTCGCACGTCGCAGCCGACTCAGCCGCTTGTTGCGGTCTCGGCGGATGTTTGTGAGTTGTATAATGACCTTTGGCACGCGGCACCCCAACAGTACCTTGAGGCTGCGGTCGCAGCGGCCGGAGTGTTCCCCCTGGTGGTGCCTTCCTTTGGCAAACGGCTCGACTTCGACCAACTGTTTGCCGCTGTCGACGGCGTCATAATTACAGGGTCAGGATCCAACGTGCATCCCTCTCTTTATGGCGGCGATGCGAGTGAAGCGAATGGCCCCTATGATCCAGCGCGGGACTCGGCGACGCTACCGTTGATACGAAGGGCAATTGACCAAGGCGTTCCGTTGCTG
>NZ_JAPCZO010000040.1:0-44748 GCF_025941625.1 Rhizobium acaciae | reverse complement strand
GGACGTACCAAGGGGTATGCCCTTCGCCAATCGCCTTTGCCCTGACGAAAACCTGCTCCGGCAGAATGCTGCAATCTAACCCGGAAAGGCTCTAGAGTAATTTGTGGGAAAACCGCTTCGCACGTTGCTGGAATACCCTACAGGCTGTTTGCGAGAAGGCAGAATTCCTCGACGGACAAGGTTTCCGCCCGACGCGCCGGATCGATCCCGGCCTTGACGAGCAGGCTCTCGCCGCCGAGCGGTTTCAGGCTTTGGCGCAGCATTTTGCGGCGCTGGCCGAAAGCCGCCTGCGTCACCTTTTCCAGATTGCCGACAGCGCAGGGGATCGGGTTTTCGCGGGGGGTCAGTTGCACGACCGTCGACGTCACTTTCGGCGGCGGCGTGAAGGCTTGCGGCGGCACGTCGAAGGCCATGCGTGCCTCCGTCCTCCAGCCGCAGAGCACGCCGAGACGGCCGTAATGATCGTCGTCTTCGTTGGCGACGATACGCTCGCCGACTTCCTTCTGAAACATCAGCGTCAGCGACTGCCAGTACGGCGGCCAGGCTTTCGGCAGCAGCCAGTTGACCAGCAACTGCGTGCCGACATTATAGGGCAGGTTGGCAATGATCTTGATCGGGCCTTGCGGCACCAATGTCTCGAAATCCGTCTTCAGCGCATCGCCTTCGATCACCTCCAGCCGGCCGGGATAGTGATCGGCGATCTCGGCAAGCGCCGGCAGGCAGCGTGTATCCCGCTCGATGGCGATAACTTTCCTGGCGCCGAGCGCCAGGATCGCGCGCGTCAGCCCGCCGGGGCCGGGGCCGACCTCGAAAATGGTCGCATCGTCGAGCGCGCCCGCCGTGCGGGCGATCTTCTGCGTGAGGTTGAGGTCGAGCAGGAAGTTCTGCCCGAGCGCCTTGCGTGCGTCGAGGCCATGACGCTGGATGACGTCGCGAAGCGGCGGCAGGCCATCGAGTGCTGCCATCAGCGGCGGCTTTCCGCGCTGCGGCCGAGCTGGGCGGCGAGCTTCAGCGCCGCAACGAGGCTGTGCTCGCGCGCCAGTCCCTTGCCGGCAATGCCGAAAGCTGTGCCGTGATCCGGCGAGGTGCGCACGAAGGGAAGCCCGAGCGTCACGTTGACGCTGTCGTCGAAACCAAGTGCCTTGGCCGGGATCAGCGCCTGATCGTGATACATGCAGATGGCGACGTCATATCGCGCCCGCGCCTCGTCATGGAACATCGTATCGGCGGGCAGGGGGCCGATCGCATCGATGCCCTCGTCGCGCAGGCGCTCGATCGCCGGACGGATGACGTCCTCGTCCTCCGTGCCGATCGCCCCGCCTTCGCCCGCATGCGGGTTGAGGCCGGCAACGGCGAGCCGCGGCGCCTCGATGCCGAAGCGCTGCCTCAGATCTTCATGGGCGATCCTGCAGGTTTCCGTGATCAGTTCGCCCGTCAGCGCCTGCGGCACGTCGCGGACCGGAATATGGATGGTGACGGGAATGGCCCGCAGCTTCGGTCCCGACAGCATCATTACCGGTGTTACCGGCCGGCCGGTCGTCCTGGCGGCGAGATCGGCGAGAAATTCGGTATGGCCGGGAAACCGGAAACCCGCCTCGTAAAGCACGGCCTTGGCGATCGGATTGGTAACGACTGCGAGCGCCTCGCCGTCAATGACAAGTGACACGGCTTTCTCGATCGACGCGATCGTGCCTTTGGCCGTTGCCGCATGCGGTTCGCCGGCCACGACCTCGATACCGGCCGCTATGGTCATGACGGGCAGCGCATCGGCAAACATGCCGGCGGCCTTGCTGGCTTCATCGGTCTCGCGGATCGAGACCGCCAGATTGAGCTGGCGGGCTCTCAACGCCAGAACGTCGGGGTCGCCGATCAGGAAGAAAGGCGGCAGCCCGAGTTCTCGCCGCCGGAGCCAAGCCATCAGAGTAATATCCGGCCCGATGCCGGCGGGGTCGCCCTGGCTCAGCGCAAGCGGTCGCGAAAACGGTATCGCCATTGTCGGTCAGCGATAGGCGATCTGCGCCTTTTTGCGCAGTTCATCCAGGTATTTTTTGCTGTTTTCGTTTTCCGGGCTGGCATCCTTGCCGGCCTTGGACTTGTCGAGATCTTCCTGGCGGAAGACCATTTCGGCGGCCTGGTCGTCGGAGACCTGCCGCTGGCTGCAGATTGCCAGATACTCGACGCCCTTGTCGGTGACGCGGGTCCCTGTCGTGTTGCCCTTGGCCTGCTCGACCAGCGGCTTCCAATCCGGCGGGATCTCGGGGGCGAGCAGGCGGCCGAGATCGCGCACGGAAACGTCGCGCATCGTCGCAGCAAACACCTTTGCCTGATCGCAGCCCGGAAATTTGGAGCGCGAAGCCTCGGCCTCGCTCTTGCGCTTGCCGGTGATGGCGCCGCGCTTGGCTTGCGGAATGACGAAGATGATCTGCTGCAGCATATATTCCGTCGTCACCGGCTTCTGCTTGTTGTTCTGCATCATGCGCGAGACGAGATCATAGTTCGACAGCCGCGAGGTCGAGCCGTAGCGGGCGTTGACGACACGCGGCCAGCTCATCTGCACGGCGATGAAACCCTTGAAATGATCGACGCCGACGCCGGCGCGATCGAGGATCTGCGACATCTGCTCGGGGGAAAGCTTGTTGCCGCTCGAAAAACGCGCGAAGGACGCATCGACGTCCTGCTGCGAAACCGACATACGGACGCGGGCGACTTCCTGCCGCTTGAGCGCCTCGTCGATCAGTTGCTCCTCGGCGGTCTTGGCATCGGCCTTCGTACGCTGCAGGCGCAGGAAGGCCTGGCGCTTAGCGACGTCGCCGCTGGTGATGGCGGTGCCGTTCACCACGGCCTTGACTTCACTGGCCGCAAGCGCTGGAGCGGCAAGGCCTGTCAGCAATGCAAGCGCTGCCCCGGCGAGGAACTTGGTTATGGCTTTTTTCGCGTCAATCATCTGTTGACCTCCCGATAGCGCCGCGAGACGTTGTTCGCGGCGTTCTTACCACAGTGCGAGACACGCTGAAATCGCTTCCATCACGGCGCGAAACCCCTATGCCTCAGATACCGACTGGCGGCAATGTCCTGCACAGGCTTGCGGCGAAAGAATGGCTTCAGGCCATGTTTGCGCCGATCGCCCGTCATTCGAGGGTGTCGGAACCGATCTTGATGTCGCCGAGCGTGCGGAAGGTCAACCGTGCGCCGATCGTCCAGTCGCTTCCCGACTCGTCGTCGGAATCTCTGCTGTCCGTATAGGCGATCGTGAAGATCGTGCATTCGTCCTCATAAGAGAGGCCGAGCGTCCGCCGGCTGATCACATCATTGTTCAGATCCCAGGCAATGCCGCCGAAAATCGACCAGTAATCCTTGAACTTGACAGTGCTGTTGGTCTGGATCTCGTCATTGTCCTCGGCGAAGCCATATGCCGGCTGGGCGCTGAGATGAGTATAGGTCAACTGCGTCGAGAAGGTGTCGTTCTGGTAGGCCGTCGTCAGGTCGCCGCGGCGGAATTCGAAATCTTTTTCGTCGAGCCGGTAGGAGGCTGCGACGGAAACGCCGTAGGGTGTTTCGACGCCGCCAAGGCCGACATAATCGGAGCGGTCGGTTTCAAGGCCCGAATCCGCGCCGACATTGACGAGGTCATCGGTCGCGAACGAGTTCTGGCCGGCGATCTGATAGGATTGGCCGAAGATGCCGTGCAGCTTGTAACCGCTGTCGAATGTACCGGTGTACTGAACGCCGACATTGGCGCGGGTACCGCCTTCGACCCGGTCGTAGCCCGAGAACTTGTCGCGGTCGAACAGCGAGGTCGCGTCGAAGACGAAGCTTTGCGCATCCTCGTTCGGCAGGCGGCCTGCCAGTTGCTCGTCGGGGCGGGCATAGATCTGTGCGATCGGCTCGAGGATATGGGTGCTATTGTCAGTCGTCATCAGGATCGGATAACGCATCTCCAGTCCGGCTGTGAACATCGAGCGGGTGGCGGAATTGCCGTCGACGTAGTTGCCGGTGTAGCCCGTGGGGTCATCCATGTTCAGCGCGAAGGCATCGCCGCGCGCGGCCAGCAGCGGTGTGATCACCAGACCGGTCGGCGTGACGTAGGTGCGCTTCCACTGCAGCTCGGCAGTCAGACGCGAAGTCTGGCCTTTCAGGCCGCGGAAACGGTCGAAGCCGTCGACGGTATAGAAGTCGTCATGTGTGCGCGAAATATTCGTCAGGTTGACATCCGCCGAAAGCTCGCCGCCGGCAAGCGGCTGCGGCGCCACATAGTGATAGTCGAGCGACGGATAGACGATCGCCTGCTGCTTTTCGGCGGTATTCGTCCGATCGGCATCCTGGACGTCGAAATAGAACGCCCGCATGTCGAAATAATTGCGTTTCCCGAGCCCTGTCAGGTAGATCTGGTTGGTACGATCCGTACCGGTCAGGCCTCGCAGCTTGTACGTTTTCGAGAAATTGTTGTCGCTCTGCGTCATGACGTCCCAGCCGAACGTCCAGCGCGGATTGATGCGGAAGTCAGCCTTGGAAGCCACCATGCCACGTTGCTCGGCTTCGGCATCGCTGGTGCCGGAGCTGAAGTTGCCCGGTTTTGCCTGGTCGATGCCGGCGACGCGCAGAATATGCGTGCCATTTTCGAAGCGTTGACGAAATTCGCCTTCGATGAGGAAGCCCTGGGCGGTGTAGCCGGTGGCGGTGACCGTCGCGTCCATGCTCGGCGAGATCACATAGTAATAAGGAACGGAAAGACCGAAGCCGAGATTCTGAGACAGGCTCATCGTCGGAAACAGAAAGCCGGACTTGCGTTTCACCGTATTGTCGGGAACTTCGATGAACGGCAGGAAGGCGATCGGATGGCCGAGCAGCTCGAAGCGCGTTCTCTCCAGACGGATCGTATGCGTCTCGCCATTCTGGATCACCCGCTGGGCCTTGACCTGCCAGAAGGGGGCGCGCTTCGGATCTTCGGCGCAGGGAAGGCAGGCCGTGTAGACGCCCTTGTTGAGAATCATCATCGTGCCGCCGACGCGCTCGCCGCTTTCGGCGACGATGCGGGTATTGTCGGCGGTCTCGATGCGCAACGAGTTCAGGAACCCGTCGGCAAAATTGTCGGTCACATCAAGGTTGTCGGCATAGATACGGTTGCCGTCCGGGCTGACCAACTCGACATTGCCAAGCGCCATCATCCGGCCAGTCTTCTGATTGTACTCGACCTTCTGCGCGACCATCTTGTAGCCGCCATAGTTGATTTGCACACCGCCGACCGCCGACACCAGGTCGGCGTCACGGTTATAGACCAATTCATTGGCCGAAAGCAGGAGCTTGGCTCCTTCCGGAATGTTCTTCCCGATATCTTGAGCGGACGTGTTGGCCTGGCCGTAGGAGGCTGGGACACTGCCGAAATAGGAACATAGAGTCGCGCCGACAAGCAGGGCAACCAACTGATTACTAAAATACTTGCGGTCGCCTGCCGCCACTAGCCGTCCTCCTGATGAAGCAGAATAGTCGCACCCAAGGCCAGCGCGACGACCACCGGTATCCACGTCGCCACGAAGGGGGGCACGACTCCACTGCTTCCGAATGCCTTTACAAGCACGGTGATGACATAAAGCATGAAGCCCGAAAGGATGCCACCCAGAATCACGGAGCGGGATTGGTTGAACCGGCTAAATTTTAGGGACACTGTTGCGGCTATGAAAGTCATGGCCACCAGCAGCAATGGCTGGGACAACAGGGAGTTGAATTGCGTCTCCAGCGCCTTGGTCGAGATGCCGAAGGATTTGGCCGCCGCAATCCGGTGGGAAAGGTCAAAGAAACCAATTGTTTCCGGCGCTGTCAGCCGCTCCTGAACGAAGTCCTGTTTCAGATTGGTGCGAAGTTGAACCGAAGCTTTACGCACGGGGATTTCGCCAGGCTTGCGCTCGACAACGGTGTTAAGTTGCCAGTAACCATCTTCCAATTTTGCCGTGGCGGCGTCCTGTCTCAGAATGACCTGACCGCTTGAATCGAAATGGATCAGCACCGCGTCGATCAGCTTGGTTCCGTTCTCCTGGACTGTCTGGGCGCCGATGATGACATCGTCCCGGCCACTGATCTGGCGCAGCCACGGAATCTGCGGCGCCTTGCGCAGAACCGCGTTCTCGCCGCGCCAGTCGGACTCGACCAGCAGCGCCTGGCGCTGTCCCCAGGCGGCAAGCGGGTTGAGCGCCGCCATCGTCAGCAGGCCGAGCGCCAGCGAGCCGGCGATGAAGGGGAACATGAACTGCCAGACCGAAATCCCGGCGGCGCGCGTGACGACGAGTTCATATTTGCGGTTGAGGCCGATCAGCACCGTCATGCCGACGAACAGCGCGATGAACGGCACAGTCTGCTGCAGGATGAGCGGCAGGCGCACGGCGGTCATCAGGACGCCGCCGCCGATCGTGTAGCCGGGAAGGCCGGACATGCGGCCCGCCGTCTCGCTGAAATCGAGGAGGAAAGAAATCGCCGAGACGCCGATCAGGAACCAGCCCGTCGTCACCAGATAGCGGCGAAAGAAATAGCGCGACAATGTCCCGAACATCATTGGGCAGTGCCCCCGCCGATCCTGCCGGTTGCGGCAAGCAGCCTTTCCTGCATCCCCCTCCAGAAAGACGAAATCCGGTCGCGGATGAACGAAGGCATGACCAGTCGCTTGTGCAGGCCGAGGAAGACGATAGAGACGATGCTGCTGACGATCGGGATGGCGTAGAGGACGGCGATATATTCAGGATCGGTATCGATCTGATTGGCCGCGTAGAAGGCCGCCCATCGCATCGCGAAGGCATAAGCGAGGGCGCTCACCATCGGATGCAGCCGCGCTTCGCGGTGCGAGCGCGCATCGCCGGCGATCGCCAGTGAAAACAGGGCAAAGACGACAGGCAGTATCCAGTCGGTCAGCCGCCGATGCAGTTCGGCGCGGTAGCTTTGCGGCCGGATCGTATAGTCCTTGTCGGCCGGATCCGGATTGAACAGGAACCACAGGTCACGGTCGCTGGCGCGCAGCGTCGCCTGACCGCGACTCTCCGTCATGTCCGAGAGATCGAAGGAATAGGAATCGAAATTGATGACCGAGACGTTGCCGTCGGGCGTTTTGCGGTGCACTTCGCCTTGATGCATGATCAGCGTCGTGCCCGTGTCGTCGACGGCGCCTTCCTTCGCATAATAGATCAGTTCGTAGGCCGGGTCGCGCTCGTCGGCGACGAAAAGGCCCTTCAGCATGCGGCCCGCCATCCGCTGCGAGATCTGTACATAGAGGCCTTCATCGAGCTTGCGGAAGGTCTTTTCTTCGATCACAGAAGAGAGGAGGTCAGCATAGGTCTCGGCGATCATCTGGCGCACGACGGTCTTTGCGCGCGGCTCGACCACGTTGTCGACGAAGAAGGAAAAGACGCTGATGACGGCGGCAAGCAGCAGGATCGGGCGGATCAGCACGCTGCGCCGCGCCCCGGCCGCGTCGATGACGGTGAGCTCGGAATCATTGTTCATCGTCGTCAGCGTCTGGGTGATCGCGATAACGAGAGCGAAGGGCAGCACGACAGGAATGATCGACGGCAGAATCATCGTCGCCAGCTTGGCGAACGAGCCGATCGACTGGCCGCTGTCGGTGACCAGATTGATGCGCTGCAGAACCTGAGTCGTCCAAATGATCGCCAGAACGGGCAGGAGCGCCACGAGAAACATCTGGCCGACGCGCCGCAATATGTATGTCTCGAGTAGTTTCATGCCTGCCCTTGAAAGCACCTGCACGCCCAAACGGCCTTGCAGGAGAATCCCTCTACGCTCTTTGTCGCGCTTTTGCGACAAGCTGGTGTCAAAAATTCATTCAAATTTCAGAATTTTTTTGATGCTGTTGCGACTCAGTTAACGCCAGCAATGCGGCGAAGACGACAAGCGACGAAAGCCATCCAAGAACGACGTCGGAAAGGTAGTGCGCGCCGAAGGATAGCCGCATCGCCGGGGTGAGGATCGAGATCGCCGCAACGGGCGGCGCCAGCGCATAACGCAGGGATTTCGGAACGAAGAGCAGAAGGCAGAGGAGCCAGCCGGCACTCGCTGCCTCGCCGGAGACGAACGAGCAGTTCGAAACGCATTTTCCGGCAAGCGAACCTGCCTCGACGAAATGCAGAGCACCGCCGAAAATGTCCGTCTGTATTGGCCGCGGCCGGCCCCAATGTTCCTTCAGGACGACATTGACGATCAGCACTGGCCCGATCAGCAGCGTTCCGAGCGCGACTTTGAGCTTTTGTGCGCGCTGGGCGTTGAAGGTCGCGCCATGCTGCTGGTAGCATTCGACGAGTTTCCACGCCATCACGATCGCCACCACATAGGGCAGGCGGAAGAAGAGGGTGCGCAGCAGGTCGAACGCCGCGACATCGCGATAGGGAAAGCCGCCGCAGATGCTCCCGGCAGCAGCAGTCGCGTCGCAATCTGCGCCCAGGAAAAAAAACTGGGAAAAATAGATGTCTATTCCGGGAAAGGCGCGGAAGACGGCGAGCAGCGCCCACCACACCCAAAACAGCAGCATGAATGCACCGAAAGTCGTTTTCGGCAGGCGGATTGCCAGGCCCCGCCATCGATTTTTCGAAAAAACTGTCAACGCGAATATCTACGAAACTGACGAAAACATGAGGGCCGTGATGGCCGCGGGCGACCATAACAATTGTCGCAAGCCATTGACAGACCCGCCAAACGCGAAATTATCCGCGAGGGACGGATTTCAAAGAATCCCCAGCGGAGAAGACATGTCAGTAAAGTTGGAAATTTCATTCTCGAAGTCGGCAAAGCTCAATGGCGGCCTGGCGATCCTGTTGAAGACCGCGGAGGCCGACAGCGCTGCCGGCGCCGAAACGGTCGACCCGGCAGGCGTGATCGCCAAGGCTGCCAGGATCGCCCGATTCTCCGCAAAATCCATGAACGGCCTCGATATTGTTGTGCCCGAAGGCGCGCCCGTCGACCGCATCGTCGTCATCGGGCTTGGCAAGGCCGCCGAACTCACCGCCCATGATTGGTTGAAGGCCGGCGGTGCCGCAGCATCGAGAATCAAGAATACCGATAAGGCCGCTGTCTTCATCGACGTGCCTGGGCTTACGACGAGCGCGCGGGCTGCTGCCGATTTCGCGCTCGGCATGCTGCTGCGCGCCTATAGCTTCGATACCTACAAGACGAAGAAAGGCGACGAGGAAGAAAAACCGGCGAAATCAGTCAAGGTGACGATCGTCACCGCCGATCCGGGTGGTGCCAAGAAGGCGTTTTCCGATTCCGAAGCGATCGCCGGCGGCGTCAATCTTGCCCGTGACCTCGTCAACGAACCGCCGAACGTGCTCGGTCCTGTGGAGTTCGCCGCCAAGGCGAAGGAACTGGAAAAGCTCGGCGTCGAAGTGGAAATCCTGACGGAGCGCGAAATGCGCCGCCTCGGCATGGGCGCCCTTCTCGGCGTCGCCCAGGGCTCCGTGCGCCCGCCGCGCCTGGCGGTCATGCAGTGGAAGGGCGGCAAGGGCAAGGATCGCCCCGTCGCCTTCATCGGCAAGGGTGTCGTCTTCGATACCGGCGGCATATCGATCAAGCCGGCCGCCGGCATGGAGGACATGAAGGGCGATATGGGCGGTGCGGCAGCCGTCACCGGCCTCATGCATGTGCTCGCCTCCCGAAAGGCTGCCGTCAACGCGGTCGGCATCATCGGCCTGGTCGAGAACATGCCTGACGGTAACGCCCAGCGTCCTGGTGATATCGTCACCTCGATGTCCGGCCAGACGATCGAGGTTATCAACACCGATGCCGAAGGCCGCCTCGTGCTCTGCGATGCGCTCTGGTACTGCAACGACCGCTTCAAGCCGCAGTTCATGATCAATCTTGCCACGCTGACCGGGGCGATCATCGTGGCGCTCGGCAGTGTGCATGCCGGCCTGTTCTCCAATGACGACCAGCTTTCCGCCCAACTGACGGCAGCCGGTCTTTCGAGCAACGAAAAACTCTGGCGCATGCCGCTCGGCAGGGATTACGACAAACTGATCGACAGCAAGTTCGCCGATATGAAGAACACCGGTGGCCGACAGGCCGGCTCGATCACGGCCGCGCACTTCCTCAAGCGCTTCGTGCAGGACACGCCTTGGGCGCATCTCGATATTGCCGGCACGGCGATGGGCTCGCCGCAGGACGAGATCAATCAATCCTGGGGGTCCGGCTTCGGCGTGCGCCTGCTCGACGAACTCGTTCGCGCCCATTATGAATCCTGATGACGGACGTTCTCTTCTATCATCTGACCGAATCCAGGCTGGAGGACGCGCTTCCGCCGCTCATCGACAAAAGCGTCGAGCGCGGCTGGCGCGTTGCCGTCCAGACGCGCGAGCCGGCGCGGCGTGATGCTCTCGATCAGCATCTTTGGACTTTCCGCGAGGAGAGCTTCCTGCCGCACGGCACCGACGAGGCGGATTTCGCCGAAAACCAGCCGGTGCTTTTGACCGTGACGCCGGACAATGCCAATGCGGCGACCGTGCGTTTCATCGTCGACGGCGCCGAGCCGCCGCCGGCCGATGCCTATGAGCGCATCGTCTTCATGTTCGACGGTCACGACCAGGAGCAACTGGACACCGCCCGTGCGCAGTGGAAGAAGCTGAAAGGCGAGGGGCACAACCTCACCTATTGGCAGCAGACACCGGAAGGGCGGTGGGAGAAGAAGGCCTGAGCGTTTCGCCACGACGACGCTACAGCGCCGCGCGCCTTTTCGAGAGCCGCAAAGGACGCTGCAACACTTTGAATTGCGGCATGAAGCCGCCCAACTTCGCTCTCCCGGCCAGCGAACTCCGCTACCGTTTCGAACCTTTATCCTCGTCGAGGTTCGTCAGGATATTGAGGGGTACGATCCCGCCAGCACTTTCCGACGCGTCGAGCGCCTCGACTGCCAAAACATGCTTTCCATTCGGACTGACCAAAGCGAATGCCCACGCCTTGTCGGCAAAGGTGCTGACCGGCATTTCCGCCCAGCCGGCTTGATGGACAAGCCGTTCGGCATAATAGACCTTGATGGTCTGCGGGTCGGTGGTGCTGGCAAGATTGCGCGCCAGGATACGCATGGACTTCTCTCCGAACCGCCCTTCCAGTTGGCCCAGCACCTTGCGGGTGGCCTGCCAATCCTGGGCCTGGGTCGCCGATCCGAAGGAATACTCCTCGGATCGGGAAATGCCCGGTGGATCAGGCGGCATGACGGCCTCTTCGCCCGAACATGCCGCAAGGCCGAGAAGCGGCACTACGAGGATGCCAATTTTCAACACGCGGGAAAATCGGCCCCTGCGGCCAATTTTTTTGCTCATGAGCGGCTGCCCCCGAACACGATTGCCATAGCCCGGCAAATCTTGCCGGTTTCTATGACGTTATTGCGACGCTCAGTCGTGGAAGGCGTCGACGAATTTCCGCTTGCCGAGCATGAAGGCATCGGCGACGTGGCGCAACGGCGCGAGATCGACGTCCGATTTGCCGGCCTTGATGATTTCGGCGAATCGACGGTAGAGCGAGGGATATTCCTGCTCCGGCTCGGCGAATCTCAACGTGCCGTCGATCAAAAGCTTGGCGCCGCCCTCGGCGAGCACCATCTGGCCGGCTGCCGTCTCCGCGACGATGTCCCAGCTCTGCTTGCCGGTCTGGCGCCAGTCGAATTCGGCGTGAACCGGCAGGCCGTCCGCATTGCGGAAGCGAATGTCGGCCGCGATTGGCGCATCGCGATTCTCGGGAAATTCGAGCACGGCCTCGGTGATGAAGATCGGCTGCGGCAGGATATGGGTGACGATCGACAGCGCGTTGATGCCGGGATCGAAAACGCCGAGGCCGCCGGCCTGCCAGATCCATTCCTGGTTCGGATGCCAATGGCGGACATCCTCCTTCCAGATCACATGCACGCTTTTAATCGTCGTCGAGACAAGAAACGCCTTGGCGGCCTCGACGCCCGGCGCATAGCGCGAATGCCAGCTGGCAAAGAGCGACGCCCCCTGCTTGTTTGCCAGCGCTTCGAGGTCGGCCACTTCGCTGAGCGTCGCGCCGGGCGGCTTTTCCAGGAAGACGTGCTTGCCGGCGACGAGCGCCTTATAGGCCGCCTCGTAGCGATATTGCGGCGGCATGCAGAGCGAAACAGCATCGATCGAGGGCTCGGCGTCGAGCATCGCTTCGATCGTCGTATAACTCTTGACGCCTTCGACCGTGCCGTGGCGGCTTGCCGTGGCGACGAGTTCGAAATCCGGGTTCTTGGCGACGGAGGGAAGGTGCTGGTCGCGGACGATCTTACCGACGCCGACGATGGCGAGATTGATAGGAGACATGGTGTTTCGCTCGAGCCTGTATGAAAAGTATGATTATTGACACGTTTGTATCAGAAAGAGGCGTGCCGACAAGCTCTCCTCCTCCATTCTATCGCATCCTAGCGCATGATGGTTTGGCGAAGGAAGCTGTAACCCATCGCCGCGCGGGCGGCGCGTTCTTCGGAACTGCCGTCGCCGCCATGCCCGCCGGAGCCGAATTCATGGAAGAGCGGCCGATGTCCTTCTTCCTCCAGCCGCGCGGCAAAGCGGCGCGCATGCGAGGGGTGCACGCGGTCGTCGTTGGCGGAGCTTTCGATGTAGATCGGCGGATAGCTGACCTTGGTCGCTGGTCCGACGTTGTGAAGCGGCGAGTAACCGAGCATGAAGTCGCGGTCCACCGGCGTCTCCGGATCGCCATATTCGTCCATCCAGGCTTGCCCTGCGGTAAACAGGTGGAAGCGTGTCATGTCGAGGACCGGCACCTGGCACCAGACGGCGCCGAAATCGTCGGGATAGCGGGTCAGCATCACGCCGGTCAGCAGACCGCCATTGCTGCCGCCCTGGCAAGCAATCCGCGACGGTACTGTATAGCCGCGGGCGACGAGATCGCGCGCGATGGCGACGAAATCGGCAAAGGCCCGGTCTCGCCCCTGCCGCTTGGCGCTGCGATACCAGTCGGGCCCGAATTCGCCGCCGCCGCGAATATAGGCCTGCACATAGGCGCCGCCTTGTTCCAGCCAGCGTCCTGTCACGCCGGAATAGCTTGGCGACAACGGGACATCGAAGCCGCCATAGCCATAAAGCAGCACCGGCAGCGCGCCCTTGGTCCATTGCTTCGGCAGGACCAACCGGTAGGTAACCCTCGTTCCGTCCTCGGAAACAGCCTCCAGCAGTTCGGATGACATATCGGTCGCATCGAAATAGCTCGGCGCCGCGGCGACGAAAACCGGTTCGGCCTGCTTGCTGCGATCCGACAGCTCGAGGCGATAACAGACGGGCGGCTGCAGGAAGCCCTGGCCGACGATGTGGAGCGTATCGTCGCCAAGATGCAGATCCGCATGGAGTGGCCTGAAGTGAGCCGTCTGCATATCCGCCGGCAATGCGATCTCGCGCTGTTCGGCATCGGGCCTTGTCAGGTCCAGCACCATGAGACGCGGACGCAGCCGATCGGAGATGATGAAGACGCACCACTCATGCATCAGCATCATCTGCGCGATGGACTGGCCCTCGCCAGGCTGAAACAGGATCCGCTCCGGCCCGAGCAGGGCCGTCTCCGAGGCGGGATCGAAGCGTTGCAGCACGAGGCTGCCGGTCGCAACGCGTTCATCGGTCTTTGCCCGCCAAAGGCAATGATGATGATTGAACTGGAAATCGGCTTCCTTAGGCAGATCGATGCGCCGCTGTGTGCCGTCGTTGGCGATCAGGAAAGCGCTCGCGACGCCGATCTCGTGGGCGGCGACGAAAATATCGATCAGTCCGCGATCCGCCGAAGCGCCCGATAGGGCAGGGTCGATGACGAGATTGAAGCCGTAGACGTCCTCGTCTGCTGCTTCGAACATGACGGCGGCATCTTCCGGTCGCTGCCCGCGCTTCAAGCGCCGTCCGACGCGCGGCCATCCCGAGCGGGTCGCCGAAAACCTGTCGATGGAACCGAAATAGCAGATTTCGTCACGGCTCAGCCAGGTGGCATGCGATCGTGCGGCCGGTGTATCGAAGCCGCCTTCGACGGCCTGTTTCCGCTCGGCGTCGAATTCGAGCAGCCGGAGAAGGTCGGAGCCGCCGTCCGAAAGCGTGAGCAGCACCCGCGTCGGCTCCCACGGGCAGGTGACGGCGCCGCGCCAATTCCAGCGCTTGCCTTCCCTGACGCAGAAGGCGTCGAGATCGAAGACCGGCTCCCAGCCGGCGTCCGGCAGCGGCTCCTGGTCTGCCGGCAGGCGGAGCCAGATGCCGAGAGGATTGTCCTTGCTCTGGCGGAAATCGAACAGCCACTCGCCTCGGCGCATCGGAACGATCAGCCTGTCCTGCCGCTCGATCAGCGCCTTGATCGCGTCGCGATCCCTCTCGAATTCAGGTGTTCTCAGAGCCGCGTCGGAAACCCGGTTGTGCTCGTCGATGAACTGACGGGTGCGCGGATCGTCGTCCGTTTCGAGATGAAGGTTCATATCCGACCTGCCGGCTTCCGTTGACGTCGGACAGATCTAGGCAGCCGGTCCCGACTTGGCAACCCGCCTTAGCAGATCGTCACGAAATCGGCCGAGGCGACGACGGTGTTGGGCACCTCGGTCTTCTTGAATTTCAGCGTCACCCTGTGGCTATCCCGCCATCGCTTCTTCGTATTCGGCTGACAACGTCAGCCAGTCTTCCTCGGCGGCAGCGAGTTTTGCCGCAGCTTCGCCGCGTTGCTTTGCCTTCTCTGCGGCCTTGGCTGGCGTCTTCTCGTAAAGGGCCGGATCCGCAAGTTCCGCGTCAAGCGCCTGAATCTGTTTCTCCAGCTTCGCCGTCAAGGATTCGATTTCGTTGATCTTTTTCCTGAGCGGCGTCAGCGAGGCGCGACGTTCGGCATTGAGCTTGCGCTGGTCGGCCTTCGACGTCGCGTCTTCAATTAGCTGCGGCTTTTCTTCTTTTTTTTTACCTGAGGTGACGATGAGGTCGCGGTACTCGTCCATATCGCCTTCGAATGTCGTCACCGTACCGCCATTGACCAGCCAAAGCCGATCGACCGTCGCCTCGATCAGGTGACGATCATGCGAGATCAGGATGACGGCGCCTTCGTAGTCGTTCAGCGCCTCGATCAGCGCGCGGCGGCTGTCGATGTCGAGGTGGTTGGTCGGCTCGTCGAGGATCAGCAGATTGGGCGCATTGAAGGCGGCCAGCCCCATCAGCAGGCGGGCTTTTTCGCCGCCGGAGAGATCCTTGGCGGCCGTCGCCATCTTCTCGGTCGCAAGCCCCATCTGGGCGACGCGGGCGCGCACCTTGGCTTCCGGCGCACCCGGCATCAGGCGACGCACATGCTCCACCGGCGATTGTTCGGGGATGAGGTCGTCGAGCTGATGCTGCGCGAAGAAGCCGATCTTCAGGCTCGGCGCGATCTTCACTTCGCCGCTCTCCGGCGCGAGACGGCCGGAGATGAATTTAGCGAAGGTCGATTTGCCGTTGCCGTTCGAGCCGAGCAGGGCGATGCGGTCGTCATTGTCGATGCGCAGATTGAGGTTCTTCAGGATCGGATTGCCGGGCTCGTAGCCGACGGCGCCGCTCTGGATCGCGACGATCGGCGAAGCCGGCTGCTTTTCCGGCTCAGGAAAAGTGATCGGCTGTACGTGGTCCTCGATCACCGCGGCAACCGTTCCCATGCGTTCCAGCGCCTTGACGCGCGATTGTGCCTGCCTGGCCTTGGAAGCCTTGGCCTTGAAGCGGTCGATGAAACCCTGCAGATGTTTGCGCGCCGCGTCGTTCTTGGCCTTGGCCTTGGTCTGCAATTCGTCGGCTTCCGCCTTCTGCCGCTCGAACTGGTCGTAACCGCCGCGATAGAAGGTGAGCTTCTTCTGGTCGAGATGGACGATCGCATTGACCGCGTTGTTCAACAGATCGCGATCATGGCTGATGATGATGACGGTATGCGGATAGCGCCTGACATAATCTTCCAGCCACAGCGTGCCTTCGAGGTCGAGATAGTTGGTCGGCTCGTCGAGCAGAAGCAGGTCCGGCTCGGAAAACAGCACGGCGGCAAGGGCGACGCGCATGCGCCAGCCGCCGGAGAAGGAGGAGGCGGGGCGGGCCTGCGCGTCCTTGTCGAAGCCGAGGCCGGCAAGAATGCTCGCCGCGCGCGCTTCGGCCGAATGCGCGTCGATATCGACGAGGCGCATCTGGATTTCGGCGATGCGATGCGGATCGGTCGCCGTTTCCGCCTCGGCAACGAGGGCCGTGCGTTCCTTGTCCGCGGCAAGCACGATCTCGATCAGCGCATCTTCGGTCGCCGGCGCTTCCTGCGCCACCTGGCCGATGCGTGCAGCCTTCGGGATCGACACCGTTCCGCTCTCCGAGCCGAGATCGCCGGTGATGACGCGAAAAAGCGTGGACTTGCCGGCGCCGTTGCGCCCGACGAGCCCCGCCTTCGTGCCTGAAGGCAGCGAAACGCTGGCATTGTCGAGAAGCAGGCGCCCGGCGATGCGGGCGGAAATATCGGTGAGCGTGATCATGGCCGGCGTTTTGGCCGAAAGCGCTCGCCAAGGCAAGAGCGCTTATCCCCGCGCCAAGCTTGCTTGTGCGCGCAAGCCTGCTTGTCCGCCGCCTCAGCGGCCGAAAGCCTGCACCGGCAGTCGGGGGTTCGACTGCGCGGCGAGAAGCGCCACGCGGGCATTGGCCTGCAATTGTCCCGGTGTTGCCGCATCGGTGCTGAGCGCCACGCCGATCGAGATGGTGAGCCTGCCGGGATCGGCCTTGTCGGATGTCGCGAAGACCAGATTGTCCTCGACGGAGGCGCGCAGGCGTTCGGCAATAGCAATCGCATCCTGCATGCCGACATTGGAAAACAACAGGGCGAATTCGTCCGCTTCGGTGCGGGCGACGAAATCGTTTTTCTTGATCGACTTCTGGAGGAGGCCGGCGAGCTTCTTCAGGAGCTTGTTGCCGGCCTGCGTGCCGTATCTGTCGTTGAGATCGGTGAATTTGTCGATATCGACCATGATCAATGCACTGCCGGCGGCACCTTCTTCGCGCTCGTAGAGGTCGGCGATCGTCAGGTTCAGCGCGATGCGGTTCGGAAGTCCGGTGATCCTGTCGGCGATCGCGGCCGACTGCATCGCCGAAATCCCGCGCTCCAGCGTTTCCAGCGTCTTGATATCGTCCTGCAGCTTCGCGCCGATGTCCATCTCGGCTGCAAGAACGGTCGAAAGCGAGGCAGTGAGGTAGTCGACCTCGCTGAGGAAAGCGGCAAGGCTCTGGTCGTCATGGCCGGACACGGATTTCAGGATCGTGCCGCAGGCGCGCGCAAAGGCGTTCCTGTGCTTCAGCCCCTCGGCAAGCCTTTCCGCCACGTCGCGCAGTATCCGGCTCGCCTCGTTTCGTGATGTCTCGCCTGCCAGCCCGCAATGGCCGACGAGGCGGTATTTCAGGCCGAGTTCGTCGAGCATCGGCTGCTGCGGCTGGGACCCGAGTGCCGCGATATCCTGCGCAAGCCCGGCATTGAGCCCGATGATTGCCTCGTGAAAGAGTTCGTAATTGCGCGGCAGTGCCACGACGTTCAGGCGCGCCATGTGCTGGGCGATCTTCTGAATATCCGCCATTGGCGCCGAGCGCACAGCCTCGCGCGGCACCAGTGCGTTTGCGCTTGCATTCTGCATGACGATCCCTCGCGGCCCGGCCTCATCTCTCACATCACGCTATGCCCGCAAGCGTTTAAGAGAGGCTGAATTTTCGACGGGGAAGCTCTGGATTGGCGGCAGAACCGGCAAAGGCGGTTAACGCGGCCTTGATGGCGAAGGCATCACATCCATTCGCGGCCCTCGCTGCGCAGGTGTAACCCGCAACATTACATGGCACTAACCCGGAATATCTGGGAATTGCCCGGGAAATAGCGGTGAAAGCCTTTAAACGCAGGGCTTTGGGTGGATTGCGCGGCGAGAGATTCGACAATAGCGGCGCAAGTTCAAATGGCACCTCCGTCGCAGAACTGAAGTTCTGGGCTACCTCTTTTCGTCGCTTTTGCGAAACTCTTGTTTGTCCAGTCGGGCTTGCCGTCCCCGCTCGTAGAGTCCCTCGGCCGTCATTTCCCCAAAAACCATCTCGAGCCATGCCGAAAAAAATCCGGTTCTAAATTTAGAATATGCAGCCAACTGCATCACAAGAAAAAGAGTCAAGAATGAAATTACCATAACCGGCCATAAGAAAGCGAAGTCGCCGATCTGGGAAGGATCAATATGCTTCACTTTCACGTATATAATGCTTGCGGCGAAATACACACCAACAGCTGGCGCGATCGCCAGCCAGCTAACAACAAAAAAGTATACTTCTCCCGGTAACTTTTTCACAGGCAATTGCTCCAGGGACAGAGAGGGTAGCTGCTTTAGATCGCCTTCGCGTTCAGTCTTTTCGTGAGAAAAGCGACTTCATAATTTTACAGAAATCTATGAATGCCTTGATCTCTCTGCCACCCCTAAACTCAAGATAATATTCGATTTCCTGCTTTTTCTCGGCAGGCTTCTCGTTCTCATCGCGCTTTGTCATCAGATTGAGCCTATTACAAGCCGCTCTTCGTCGAACTGACGATCGACCGGTGGATAAGGTATTGCGATGTCTCCGCCCGAAATTTGCAATATCGGCTTCGAAACGTGACAAGGTTCCCCCGCTCGCTGTCGCGCCAAATTTGCTTCTCCGTTGTGCATAATGTCGGAGGGGCGATATCAAGGTCATCGACTTCGGGCCTGCTGTATTGTGCGCGGAGTTGGGCACTAACCCGCACGGCTTGTTCATAATCACTCATATAAAGAACAACTGCAGAAAGCTTTTTATTATCAATAGATAATCAGCATAAAACTTCTCAATTGGGCCTCACATCCATTCGCGGCCCTCGTTGCGCAGGAAGTAGATGAGATCAAGCGTGAGGCTCGGCTTGCCGAGCGCCGTCAGCGTCATGTGGCACTGGCCGCGATGATGGGTCTGGTGGTTGAAGAAATGCGCGAGCGCTGACGACAGAGGCTGGGTGATCTCGGCCGGCTGCACCACCGTTACATAGGTGAAGTTGGCGGCAAGCGCCGCCTCGTCCAGCATGCCCGTCCAGGCAATGATCCGCTCGTCCTCGGCTTTGCGGGCGGCGGCAAGCGCATCCCGATCTTCGAAGAGCACGGCATCGAGTGTCGTCGGCGCTTCGCCGGTGCCGGTGAAGCGCTTCATCCATATCCGGTCGGCGACGAGCAGATGATTGAGCGTGCGATGCAGCGAGCCGAAGAAGGCGCCGCAATCATTGCGGAACTCTGCATCGCTGAGTTCGGCCGCAGCCGCATAAACTTGCGTGTTGGCCCAGCGATTATAGGCGGCGAACATCCTGTAATGTCTGAGCATCCTGTCCCCTCCCATGTCGTATCGGCAGTCTAGCCCTTTTCCTTAGAAAGCCGAGTGATGACGCCATGAAATTTCCTGATTTGATTGCAGGCGCTTTCTGTCGTGGAATGGATGGAGCTGCGATCTCGAAAGGACTGTTATGACCAGAGCCCTCTATTCCCGCTGCGGCGCCGACGAGCGGCGCTTCTTTTCACCGCATTGCTGGAAAGCGGTGATGGCGCTGGCGCATAAGGGGCTCGATTTCGAGGAGATTCCGACGACCTATGCCCGCATCCGCGCGATCGGCGGCGGTGTCTCGTCGATCGTGCCCGTTCTCGACGACAACGGCCGGCTGATCCCTGACAGTTTCGATATCGCCCTCTATCTGGAGGAAGCCTATCCCGAGCGACCGTCGCTGTTCAATGGCGAGGGCGGCAAGGCGCTGTCGCGAATGGTGGAAGGTTATTCGCAGATGATCATCCATCCGGCGATCATGCGCATCGCCCTTCTCGACATCCATGCGAACCTCGACGAGGCAGACAAGGCCTATTTCCGCGAAAGCCGGGAGGCTCGGCTCGGCAAGCCGTTGGAAGTGGTTGCCGCCGACAGCGAGGTGGAGAAGGCCGCCTTCGGCGCCAAGCTGGAGCCGCTCCGGCACATGCTGAAATTCCAACCCTTCATCGGCGGGCAGACACCGCTCTTTGCCGACTATATCGTCTTCGGCGCGCTGCAATGGCTGCGTGTCTCCGCCGGTCTGGCCATGCTGGCCGCCGATGATCCCGTCATGGCCTGGTTCGAACGCTGCCTCGATCTCCACCAAAGCCGCGGCAGGACTGTGACAGCGGCGTGAAATTGCCGCCTACCTCTTGTTTTCGGGCGTTGGGGCGGGTAAAGACCGCCCACTTTTCCCGAGAAAACAGAGGATTTGACTATGGCGATTGAACGCACCTTCTCGATGATCAAGCCGGACGCAACCAAGCGCAACCTGACGGGCGCCATCACCAAGATGCTCGAAGATGCCGGCCTGCGCGTCGTCGCTTCCAAGCGCGTCTGGATGAGCCGTCGCGAAGCCGAAGGCTTCTACGCCGTTCACAAGGATCGTCCCTTCTTCGGCGAACTGGTCGAAGGCATGACCTCCGGCCCGACCATCGTCCAGGTGTTGGAAGGCGAAGGCGCGATCCTCAAGAACCGCGAGATCATGGGCGCCACCAACCCGGCAAACGCTGACGAAGGCACGATCCGCAAGGTTCACGCTCTGTCGATCGGCGAAAATTCCGTTCACGGCTCGGATGCTCCTGAAACGGCTGCCCAGGAAATCAAGTACTGGTTTTCCGATACCGAAATCGTCGGCTGAGGCCACGCTTCGGCATTCGCCGGCAATACCTTGAATTGACTCTCGAAAGCCGGGGCCTCGCTCCGGCTTTTTCCATGCATTTCTCTATGCCGGGCATTTGTCGGTATTCGAGAAATCGACGCTGCCGTCAGGCTTGAAGACCTCCGGGTTCTTGTCATAAAGCGCGCCGACGACGAGCGGCTTGCTCGGCAGGACGGTCTGGTCGAGGTCGGATCGGAACTGCGTCTTCAATTCCTGGAGCACCTTGCCGTCCTTGTCGACCAGCCGGACACTCACGGAATAGGGACGGTCCTTGCGCACGCAGTGCAGGTTTTCGCTCTGCAGCGCGATCTTGTCGTCGATTGGATAGATCTTCTGGTTCAGCACCAGCGGATCACCGCCTTCAGGATTTTCGAATTCGGCGATGATGACAGAACCGTCGGGGATGGGCCCCGTCTTCTTCAGCGTCAGCAGATAGGTGGCGCTCGCCACCCGATAGTTGAAGACGAAGAGATGGCCGGTGACCTCGACCAGGTTTTCAGCCTGGCGCTGGCAGGCTGACAGCATCAGCCCGGCTGCCAGAGCAATTCCAGCAAAAGTGTGCAGCGGTTTTGCGTCCGGAATTGCGGAAAGACAAAAAGATAGAGCATTTCCGTGCCTCGCAGAGAAACGGAAATGCTCTAGCACCATCAGGATCCAATGCTTTCTCATGGCGTCTCCTCCTTCTTGCGGCGATAGTGACGGTTCGCCTTGGCGCGGTTGCCGCAGACCGCCATGTCGCACCAGGCCCGGCTTCTGTTCTTGCTGCGGTCGATGAACAGCCAGCCGCAATTGCCGCAGATCTTCATGCGCTCCGGATCGGGCATGGCGATCAGCCGCAGTGTCGAATGGGCGGTTGCCGCGGCCAGGCTGCCGAGGCTTGCGTCGCGCAACGCCTTCGCCAGCGCTTCCAGCAGCCTGGCCAGCAATTGGTCGTCGCCGCCATTCAGTATACGCTTGCGGAAATAGAGGTCGATCGCTTCCCGCAGCGCGATGAAATCCGCTTCGTTTTCCGCCGCCACCGGTGCGATGTCGCCGAAGAGGGCCCGCTCGGCGCAGAATTCGGCTGCGGCGCGCGGAAAGCTCCGCATCTGATCTCCAACGGCGAAGCGGTCGATCCGCCGCGTTGCATCGTGGCGCAGAACGACGCTGTTGACGACATCGAGCGCCAGTGCGCCGCCGGCAAAGCGGTGAGGGGTCCAGGAAAAACTCATGATGAAATTATAACTGGTGAAATAGCTTTTACCAGTTATAATTTTGATGACGCGGAGTGTTCGGAATGGCCTATCTTCTGCAGCAGCTGGCGAATGCGGTTCCGCTTGCCGCCCTCTATGCGGCGCTTGCCTTCGGTTATGCCGTCGCCTTCGGCGTGACGAAGCGGGCCGACATCACCTATGGGGCGATCTTTGCCTTCGCGGGCCAGATCCTGCTGCTCTTCACCGAACTCGCCTATGTCAGGTTTTGGCTGGTGCTGCCGGCCGCCCTTGCCGTCGGCGCCTGTGCTTCCATCGTCTATTCGCTAGCGGCGGGCCTATGGATCGGCCGCTCGATCATGCTGCCGCTGGTCAACAAATCGCCGAATACGGTCATCGTCGCTGCCCTCGGCATCATGATCGTACTGATGGAGACCGCCCGGCTTGCCGCCAATACCCGCTCTATCTGGCTGCCGCCGTTCCTGAACGACACAGTCGTCTTCTGGAGCGACGGGCTGTTCAAAGTGACGCTCACCCATATCCAGCTGATCAACACTGTACTGATGTCTGCCATTGTCGCTGTGGGCACGCTGATCCTCAGGCGCACGGCCTGGGGCCGCGTCTGGCGCGCCGTTACCGATGACCCGCTGGCAGCCGAACTCTGCGGCACGAGCGCCGACCGCGTCTTTCTCACCGCCTATGCGGCAGCCGCCCTCGTCGCCACGATCTGCGGCATCCTCGCCACCTTCTACTACGGCTCGATGGATTTCGGCGCCGGCCTGATGTTCGGACTGAAGGTACTGATGATCGCAGCCGTCGGCGGCTACTCCGATCCGCTGCGCTCGGCAGGCGGCGCTGCCGGGCTTGCCGTCGTCGAAACCATGTGGGGCGCCTATGGCCCCTTCGTCTGGCGGGATCTCGTCATCTTCTCGCTGCTCGTCCTGCTCCTGGTCATGAGCCGCAGGGAGCGTGTTGTTCTCTAACTTATTTCCACTTGTCGCGGGCTGCGTCGTCGGCGTCTTTCGCCGAGACCCAATCGCCGGTGGCGCCATCCCTGGCGTGCTCCTTCTTCCAGAAGGGGGCTGCCGTCTTCAGGAAATCCATGACGAAATTGGCGCCGTCGAACGCCGCCTGCCGGTGCGGCGCGGCTGCGACGACGAGCACGATATTCTCGCCAGCGGCGATCTTTCCGTAACGATGGATGGCGGTGAGGCCGAGAAGTCCGAAACGCCCGATGGCGAGATCGCCGATGCGCCGCATCTCCGCCTCCGCCATGCCGGGATAATGCTCGAGTTCGAGTGCCGCAAGCGTCCCGCCTTCATCGCGGCAGAGACCGGAAAAGGTGACGACGGCGCCGATGCCGGGTTTGCCCTTGGAGAGGCGATCGACCTCGGCCTGCAGGTCGAAGTCCTCATGCTGGACGCGGATGGTGGAAGTGATAGTCAAGACAAACGCCTCTGCTGCTGTGAGGCGCCTTCACATCCCCATCCTCCCTCATTCCTGTGCTTGTCACAGGAATCCAGTGCGCCCAAGTCCTTGGGCGCGGGAGGAGCAATTGCCAAAAAGAAAGAGTCATTCATCACGCGGACGCGCGATGGCTGGATTCCTGTGACAAGCACAGGAATGAGGGAGAGAAAAGAAGGCTCAGTCCTACCCATTGTAAGCTTCCAAAGCCCGGCCGAATGGTCGTAATCACCCACCCGTCATCGGCGGAAATATCCCGATCTCTTTCGCACCCGATATCGGCTCGTCATGCTCGACATGCTCCATGTCGAGCGCCACGCGGATCACGTCGGGATATTGAAGTGCGGTCTCATATTCTTCGCCCAGCGTCTTCAAATGATTCAGGAGATCGGCGACGGTGACGACGGAGGAGGGGAGGTCGATATCCTCCTCGCCCTTGCCGATGCGCTCGCGCACCCAGGCGAAATAGACAAGCCGCGTCATTCCTCGTCATCCACGATATGTTTCACCCCGGCGCGGAAATAGTCGTAGCCGGTATAGATCGTCAGCAGCGCGGCGATCCACAGCAACGCGATGCCGGTCTGCGTCGTATAGGGGAAAATCTCGTCGCCGGCCGGACCGGCGAGCAGGAAGGCGATGGCGACGAGCTGCAGCGTCGTCTTCCACTTGGCGATCCGCGTCACCGGTACGCTGACCTTCAGCGCTGCCAGATATTCGCGCAGTCCCGACACCAGGATCTCGCGGCAGAGAATGGTGATCGCCGCCCAGATCGACCAGCCGGCGATGGTCTGGTCAGCCGCGACCAGGAGAAGGATCGAGGCGACCAGCAGCTTGTCGGCGATCGGATCGAGCATGCGGCCGATATTCGACGTCTGGTTCCAGATGCGCGCGAGATAACCGTCGAGGAAATCGGTGAGCGAGGCAATGACGAAGATCCACAGCGCCACCCAACGCGCCGTGTTGCTGATCGACAGCCTGCCCTCGATGAAGAAGCAGAGAACGATCAGCGGTACGGCGAGGATACGGCCGTAGGTCAGGAGATTGGGAATGCTGTACGCACGCGATGCCATGGGATCGTTTCTCTGAATTGATGCGCCGCTACAGCGCCGCGCGTCTTTTCAGACGAGCCAAGGACACTGTAACACTTTAGAACCTCCGCATCATGCTCGGGCCGATGCGGTAGATGACGGCTTTGGCCTCGGACCGTCAACATTCTTTCTGTCTTTTCACCGCCTTTGCGTGGAATTTGCGACGTACGCCGGTTATTTCGCGGCGTCGTCATGGAAATGGTTATAGACCTGCCTGGCGACGGCTTCCGATATGCCTTCGACCGCCATCAGGTCGGACAGGGCGGCGCGCGAAACCGCCTTCGCCGTACCGAAATGCTGGAGCAGCGCGCGTTTGCGCGACGGGCCGATGCCGCCGATCTCGTCGAGCGGGTTCTTGATCATTTCCTTCTTGCGCCGCGCCCGGTGCGAGCCGATTGCGAAACGGTGCGCCTCGTCGCGCATGCGCTGGACGAAGTAGAGCACCGGATCGCGCGGCGGCAGCGTGAAGCTCTCGCGCCCCGGCGGGAAGAAGCGCTCGCGCCCGGCATCGCGGTCGACGCCCTTGGCGATGCCGATCGCCGTGACGCTGTCGGTGATGCCGAGTTCGGCAAGGATGGCGCGCACCGCCGTCATCTGCCCCTGGCCGCCGTCGATGAGGATCACATCGGGCCAGGTCGGGAAGGGCATGTCGGCTGCATCGGGCGTGGCCACCTGCGCCGTCCGATCAGGAATGCCTTCCTCCTTGATCAGCCGCGAGAACCGCCGCGTCATCACCTCCTTCATCATGCCGAAGTCGTCGCCGGGCGTGATGTCGGTCGATTTGATGTTGAACTTGCGGTACTGGTTTTTGACGAAACCTTCCGGCCCCGCGACCACCATGCCGCCGACGGCATTGGTGCCCATGATATGCGAGTTGTCGTAGATCTCGATGCGCTGCGGTGCATAGGCAAGCCCGAACGTTTCCTTGAAAGCTTCGAGCAGCCGCGACTGCGACGCCGTCTCGGCAAGCTTTCGCCCATGCGCCTCGCGTGCATTGCCGACGACATGGTCGACCAGATCCCGCTTCTCGCCGCGCTGCGGCACCAGGATGGAAACCTTGTGGCCGGCCTTTTCGCTGAGGGCTGCCGCGAGCAGCTCCAGCTCCTCCACCGTCTGCGACAGCATGATCTGCTTCGGCACGGGCTTGTCGTCGTAGAACTGCGCGAGGAAGGAATTCAGCACTTCGGCGCTGGAAAGTTGCGGATCGGCTTTCGGGAAATAGGCGCGGTTGCCCCAGTTCTGGCCGGTGCGGAAGAAGAACACCTGGATGCAGGAGATGCCACCCTCATGGTGGATGGCGAAAACGTCAGCCTCCTCGACGCCGGCCGGGTTGATGCCCTGGTGGCTCTGCACATGCGAAAGTGCTGCCAGGCGATCGCGATAGATCGCCGCCCGCTCGAAGTCGAGGTCCTCGGCCGCCTGGTTCATCGCCTCGGCCATATGCGACTTCACCTTCTGGCTCTTGCCGGACAGGAAGTCCTTCGCCTCCTGCACCAGTTCGCCGTACCCCCCATCGCTGACCTCGTGGGTGCACGGCCCGGAACAGCGCTTGATCTGGTAGAGCAGGCAGGGCCGCGTGCGCGTTTCGAAGACGCTGTCGGTGCAGGTGCGGATCAGGAAGGCGCGCTGCAGCGAGTTGATCGTCCGTCCGACCGCGCCGGCCGAAGCGAAGGGCCCGAAATAGTCGCCCTTTCGCGCTCTCGCACCGCGATGCTTGAAAATGGCCGGCGCCCGGTGGTCGCCGGTGATGAGGATATAGGGAAACGACTTGTCGTCGCGCAAAAGCACATTAAAGCGCGGCCGCAAGCGCTTGATCAGATTCGCTTCCAGCAGCAGCGCTTCGGTTTCCGTGCGCGTCGTCACGAATTCCATATTCGCCGTCTGGCGCACCATCTGGGCGATGCGGTTGGAATGGACGCGGCCGACGGCGTAGTTGTTGACGCGTTTCTTCAGGCTGCGCGCCTTGCCGACATAGAGCACGTCGCCCTCGGCATTGAACATGCGGTAGACGCCGGGGCTGTTCGGCAGCCGCTTGACGAATTCGCCGATCAGGTCCGCGCCGAGAAGCCCGGTCTCGTTGAGGCTGCCCGCATTCCAGTCGACCGCAGCCGCAAGCGGCACGGCGGCGGAAACGTCGCCTTCCACTTCGATATCGTCTTCGCTCTCATCCGTATCATCGTAGAGAACGCCGCCATCCGGCAGCTTTCGTCCGTTCATTCCGTAATCTCCGCCACATCGGGCGTCTGCCAGGCGAGGTGCTGGCCGCCGTCGAGGGCAATCATCTGGCCGGTGATCGAGGGCGTGTCGTAAAGGAAGCGAATCGTTTGTCCGAATTCCTCCAGCGCCGGCCCTCGCTGCAAGATAAGGGCTGAGACCTGCGCTTGGAAGTCCTCCATCGCCTGCCGCTCGCTCGGCATCGAGGGGCCGGGGCCGATTGCATTGACGCGGATGCGTGGCGCCAATGCCTGTGCAAGCGTCTGCGTTGCCGTCCACAGCGCCGATTTGGAGAGGGTATAGGAATAGAAGCTGGGCCTCAGCGCCCAAACCCGCTGGTCGATGATATTGACGATCAGCCCCGCTGCCTCAGCGGGCATCTGCTGCGCGAGGGCCGCCGCAAGAATAGAGGGCGCACGGACATGCAGGTCGAAGTGCAATGCCCAGGTGGCGGCATTGAAACTACGCGCTGAATCATGCTGGAAGACCGACGCATTATTGACGAGCAGATCGAGCGGCCCGAGCGCTTCCGACGCCCTTGTAATGAGCTCGCCCGTTTCGCCGATATCGGTGAGGTCGGCCTGCAGGGCGGTCGCCCGATATCCCTTTCGCCGCAATTCCGCCACCAGCTCTTCGGCCTCACCGATCGAGCCGTTCGCGTGGATCGCAACGGAAAAGCCATTTGCAGCAAGGTCTTCGGCGATTGCCCGGCCTATTCTCTTAGCAGCCCCTGTTATAAGGGCCGAGCGAAGTCTTTTGTGGTTCAAAATCTTGCCTTCTGATCCCGCGAGTCTGTCTGCAGACTATATAGGGGCCGACGGAGATTATATAAATAGGCCGTTGCGGTTGCGCCGGGGAGGAGGATATTCTATGTATTATTTAAGAATGCGATTTCTTAAAATAAGTATTTTCAGTTTAACACTTCAGTAGGGTTAATGAAGTGTATGTTGCGCCAAAGCAACATCGAATTTCAGCCATGCGGCGGCCACAATGATATCACAATTTGGCTCTTTCAAATCCGCATTTGAGTTCCAATTTCAGTCTCGATCCGGAAGGGACATCTGGCAATATCCCGCCAATGCTTCACTGATAGACAGATGACAAGCGGCGCGGGACTGAAAGGAGACTAAGTATGCGTGTACTCATTGCTGGCCTCATGGCCTCCGTTTTTGCAATTGCGGGCGTCTCGGCAGCTCAGGCGGCCGATGCCGTCGACCAGGTTCCGGAAGCACCGGTCGCCCAGGAAGCTCCAGTCAAGCCGGCAGGCAACTGGGAAGGCTTTTATCTCGGCGGCGCCGGCACCTACAACATGGGTGACTTCGGTTCCGACCGCCACACCTACGGTTTTGGCGGCCAGGTCTTCACCGGCTACAACTGGCAGCAGGGCCAGATCGTTTACGGCGTTGAATCCGATCTCGGCTACAGCGGCGACGACGTCTCCTCGGGCGGCGTCGAGAACAAGTATGGCTGGAACGGCTCCGTCCGTGGCCGCGTCGGCTACGACATGAACCCCTTCCTGCTCTACGGCACGGCCGGTCTTGCCATCGGCGACGTCAAGGTTTCCGACGACACTTCGGACGAAAGCAAGACGAACTTCGGCTATACGGTCGGCGCCGGCGTCGAAGCCTTCGTGACCAACAACATCACGACGCGCTTGGAATATCGCTACACCGACTACCAGAGCAAGGATTACGACCTCGACTCCGGCAGCTTCTCGCGCGGTTACGACGAGAACAGCGTCAAGCTCGGTATCGGCGTCAAGTTCTAAGCGGGTTGATTATCCGAACATGGAAAAGCCGGGCACCTCGCCCGGCTTTTTGCTGCCCGCTTTTTTGTTTCCCGTCGCTCAGCCCTCAGACTTGAGCTCGCTGTGGGCCGGGAATTTCTTGTCGAACTGCCGCTGCCAGTCGATCAGCGGCGCATGATCGGCTTCCCACTGGTCCTTGAAGCGCAGCTCGAGATAATCGAGCGTCGCCGCCAGTGCGAAATGTCCGCCATTGAGCTTCTTGCCTATTTTCGGCGGATTGGCGCTGAGATGAGCGAGCCCGCTCGTCGCCTTCTTCCACTGCCGGTCGATCCACGGCTGATGAATTTTTTCCTCGTCGCGGAAGCGCCGCTCATAGACGATCGCCAGCAGGCAGTCGCAGATGCCGTCGCAGAGCGCCTCGAGGATTTCCGCATCCGTGCGCTTGCCCTTCTTCGAAGGGTAGAGCCCGCCCTTGGTCAGCCGGTCGAAATAATGCATGATCGCCACGCTGTCATATATCGAGACCTCGTCATCGGTCAGAAGCGTCGGGATCTTGCCGAGCGGATTGTTGTCCACCAGGATCGCCGGTCCGGTATTGGTGTCGACCCGGATGGCGTTCAGCTTCAGCCCCAGAAAATGCGCGGCCATCCGCACCTTGTTGGAATAGGGCGAGGCGGGCGAACAAAGGAGCTTCATGGGACACCTGATGAGATTGTGGAGCTGCGGCGCGGACTATTCCCGAAGCGGGTTTCCCGGTCAATCGTCCTTGACCGCCTTGTTCTCGCCGCGCAGCCAGAAGGCGCGGTGCGAGGCGAAACGGTCTTGCGCCAGATGGTCCTTCAATGCGGGCAGCAACTGGTGCAGCTCGTCCTTCAGTGTGAAGGGCGGGTTGACGATGACGAGGCCTGAGCCCGTCAGTCCGGTAATGCCGCGGTCGCTGCGAACGGCAAGTTCGGCGCAGAGCATTTTCGGGATGTCGAGCGCCTGCAGCCTCTCATGGAATTCCTTGATCGGCGCGCCCTTCTTCAGCGGATACCATAGGCAATAGGTACCGCCGGGGAAGCGTCGATAGGCCTTTTCCAGCCCTTCGGCCAGCCGCTGATATTCGTCGTCCTCCTCGAAGGGCGGATCGACGAGCACGATGCCGCGTTTCTCCTTCGGTGGCAGATGCGCGCCGAGCGCCAGCCAGCCGTCGAGTTCGGTGATGCGGGCATGGTGATCGCCCTCGAACAGCCGGTGCAGCCTGACATAGTCCTCGGGATGCAGTTCCATCGCCGACAGCCGGTCCTGCGGCCGGAACAGCATGCGCGCAAGTTTCGGCGAGCCGGGATAGAAACGGATGCCGCCCTCAGGATTGAGTTCGCGGATCGCCGTGAGGTAAGGCTCCAGCAGTTCGGAAACCTGAGGGCCGAGGTCTGCCTCCATCAGCTTGCCGATGCCATCGAGCCATTCGCCGGTTTTCTGCGCCTCTTCCAAGGAGAGGTCGTAGAGCCCGATGCCGGCATGCGTGTCGAGCACGCGGAACCCGCCATCTTTTTTCTGCATGTAACGGATCAGCCGCGTCAGCACGACATGTTTCAGCACATCGGCAAAGTTGCCCGCGTGATAGATGTGGCGGTAGTTCATTTTCGCTGATGTCCGTATGAATTCGCGTCATGGGGAATTTTTGTGGCTTTTGGCCGTGCAAGCCTTGGAATATACAAATGCCATGAACATTGCGACCCCCATCCACGCCAAATCAGAAAAGCCGGACAACAGGGTGGGCCACACCGCCTGTCCGCATGACTGTCCCTCCACCTGCGCGCTGGAGGTCGAGATATCGGAGGATGGCCGCATCGGCCGTGTTCGCGGCGCCAATGACCATTCCTACACCTCGGGCGTCATCTGCGCCAAGGTCGCCCGTTACGCCGAGCGGCTCTACCATCCCGACCGCCTGATGCATCCTCTACGCCGCACCGGCGCCAAGGGGGCAGGGCAGTGGCAGCAGATTTCCTGGGACGATGCGCTGGATGAGATCGCCGAAGCCTTTGTGAAGGCCGAGGCAAGGGACGGCAGCGAGGCGATCTGGCCCTATTTCTACGCCGGTACCATGGGCTGGGTGCAACGCGATTCCATCGATCGCCTGCGTCATGCCAAGCGTTACTCCGGTTTCTTCTCCTCGATCTGCACCAACCCCGCCTGGACCGGCTTCACCATGGCGACCGGCACGCTGCGCGGCCCCGATCCGCGCGAGATGGGCCGCACCGATTGCGTCGTCATCTGGGGCACCAACGCGGTGTCGACCCAGGTCAACGTGATGACTCACGCCATCAGGTCACGCAAGGAGCGCGGCGCGAAGATCGTCGTCATCGACATTTACGACAATCCGACGATGAAGCAGGCCGACATGGCGCTGATCGTCAGGCCGGGCACCGACGCCGCACTCGCCTGCGCCGTCATGCACATCGCCTTCCGCGACGGTTACGCCGACCGCGAATACATGGCGAGATACGCCGATGATCCCGCCGGTCTCGAAGCGCATCTGAAAACCAAGACGCCGCAATGGGCTGCCGCTATCACCGGCCTTTCGGTCGAGGAAATCGAAGCCTTCGCCAGCCTCGTCGGCACGACGAAGAAGACCTTCTTCCGCCTGGGTTATGGCTTCACCCGCCAGCGCAACGGCGCGGTCGCCATGCATGCGGCCGCCTCGATCGCCACGGTTCTCGGCTCCTGGCAATATGAGGGCGGCGGCGCTTTCCATTCGAACAGCGATATCTTCCGCATGAACAGTGCCGAACTGACCGGCCGGTCGATGAAGGATGCCGATATCCGCATGCTCGATCAGTCGCAGATCGGCCGCGTGCTGACCGGCGATCCCGTGGCGCTGCGCCACCGCGGTCCGGTGACGTCAATGCTGATCCAGAACACCAATCCCGCAAACATCGCCCCCGAGCAGCGCCTCGTCAGACGCGGCTTTGCCCGCAACGACCTCTTCGTCGCCGTGCACGAGCAGTTCATGACGGAAACGGCCGAGATCGCCGATATCGTCATTCCCGCGACGATGTTCGTCGAGCACGACGACATCTACCGGGCCGGCGGCCAGAACCATATCCTGCTGGGACCGAAGTTGGTCGAGCCGCCGCCAACCGTGCGCACCAATCTCTTCGTCATCGAGGAACTGGCCAAACGCCTCGGCGTCGCCGATCGCCCCGGCTTCGGCTTCACCGCCCGCGAAATGGTCGACCGCATCCTCGAATCGAGCGGCCTGCCGGATTACGACCATTTCCTCGAACACAAATGGTTCGATCGCCAGCCTGCTTTCGAGGAAGCGCATTACCTGAACGGCTTTGCCCATCCGGATGGCAAGTTCCATTTCCGCCCGGACTGGATCAATCAGCCGGCGCCGAACAAGCCACCGGCGGCGATCGGCGCACTCGGGCCGCACGCAGCACTTCCGGCCTTCCCCGATCAGGTCGATGTCATCGAAGTCGCCGATATCGAGCATCCCTTCCGCCTCGCCACGTCGCCGGCCCGCAACTTCCTGAATTCGAGCTTCTCCGAGACCAAGACCTCCCGCCAGAAGGAAGGCCGCCCCGAGGTGATGATCAATCCGGCCGATGCCGAAGCCAACGGCATCGCCCATGGCGATCTCGTCCGCATCGGCAACAGCCGCGGCGATCTGCGCATCCACGCCCGCATCACTACCGAAGTGAAATCGGGCGTGCTGATTGCCGAGGGCCTCTGGCCGAACAAGGCGCATGTTGACGGCGAGGGCATCAACGTCTTGACCGGCGCCGACCCCGTCGCGCCCTATGGCGGGGCGGCCGTGCACGACAACAAGGTCTGGCTTCGCAGGGACGCAGCATGATGCAGCCGAAATCACGCGTGAAGATCGCCGTCGAGGAAACGCTGTCGAATGGGTGGACGCGGCTGAGCAGCTACCTGCTCGACTATATCGACCGCAAGGGCGCAACCCAGCGGCTGAAGCGGGAAGTTTATCACCGCACACCGGCCGCCTGCATCCTGCTTTATGATCCGAAGCGCGACCTCGTCGTTCTCGTCCGCCAATTCCGCCTCGCCGTTCATCTCAACGGCGATCCCGCCTGGATAATCGAGGTGCCGGCCGGCCTTCTCGACGATGACCATCCCGAAGCGGCGATCCGTCGCGAGGCGATGGAGGAGACCGGCTATCGCCTGCGCGATGCGCGCTTCCTGTTCAAATCCTACACCTCACCGGGTGCCGTCACCGAAGTGGTCCACTTCTTCGCAGCCCTCGTCGACATCGCTGACCGCGTGGCGGAAGGCGGTGGCCTGGACGAGGAACACGAGGATATCGAAGTTCTCGAGATCCCGCTCGACGAGGCGGCAGCGATGATCGAAACCGGCGAGATCTTCGACGTCAAGACGATCGTGCTTCTGCAATGGGCCTTGTTGAACAGGGCAAAGCTGACGGCGTGAATCTGCGAGGTGGGCGAATCGGATCATTTCCAAAGCGCAAGTTTCCGCTTTAAGATGATACGGCGCGAAATTTCATACGACTGTCACGAAGCGGTTCTATCCGCTGCGGTTTGTCAATCATCGGATGCGGTCAGGAGAAAGCCCATGTGGCTCAGCAATTTCACCCTCGTTCTCCCAAACGAGGTGGTGAGTGAAGGTTCCGCGCGTGTTGAGGATGGCGCCATCGCCGAGATCAGGCCGGAGCCGGTCGCCGGTGCTGCCATCGACGGCGGCGGACGGCTGCTGATGCCGGGCTTCGTCGATCTCCACGGCGATATGATCGAGCGCGAAATCGCCCCGCGGCCGAACGCGACGATGCCGATCGATTTCGGCATCCACGAACTCGACAAGAAGCTTGCCGCCGCCGGTGTCACGACGGCGTTTGCAGCCGTCTCCTTCGCGACCGAAAGCGTCTACGGCCACGTCCGTTCGCTGGAGACGACATCGGCGGTAATCGAGGGCATCAACCGCCTGCGCGACGACCTGCTGATCGACCACCGCGTCCACGCCCGCTACGAGATCACCAATGTCGGCGCAGCGCCCGCACTCGAACGCCTGCTGAATGCCGACCAGATCGACATGGTCTCGCTGACCGACCATACGCCGGGCCAGGGCCAGTACAACAATCTGCAGAGCTATATTCTCAGCATTTCCGAGCGCCGCGCCATCTCCGAGGAAATGGCGGCGGAGATCGTCGCCAAGCGCATCGCCATGCGCAGCAATCCTGACATCGAGGCCAAGCTGAAGGAGATTGTCGCGCTGTCGCTGAAGCACAACCTGTCGCTTGCCTCGCATGACGATGACAGCGTCGAAAAAGTCGCCGAAATGCACGATCTCGGCGTCACCATCAGCGAGTTTCCGGTCACCGCACCTGCGGCGGAGGAGGCGCGCCGTCGTGGCCTCTGGACGCTGATGGGCGCGCCGAACGCACTGCGCGGCCAGTCGATGTCGGGTAATCTCAGCGCGCTCGATGCTGCAAGGGCCGGCCTGCTGAGCATCATCGCCGCCGATTATCATCCGGCTGCCTTCGTGCCCGGCATCTTCAAGCTTGCCGACATGGTGGAAGGCGGCCTGCCGGCAGCCGTCGCCATGGCGACCGGCAATGCGGCCCGCTCGGCCGGCCTGTCGGATCGCGGCGAAATTGCCATCGGCCAGCGCGCCGATCTGGTCGTGGTCGAGCCGGGCGATATCAATCGCATCCGCGCCACCTTCCGCGCCGGCCGCTTCGTCTACAGCGACGGTACGTTGCATCCATTGCGGGCGCTGGCGGCTTGATGCATGTCGCCCAAGCTGCGGTTTTGGGACGACGACATGCATAAAACAATGAGAGATGGCTGCCCCTCACCCTAGCCCTCTCCCCGTAAACGGGGCGAGGGGACGTGCCATACGAGAGGTTGCGGGGAACGGAGAGGTTGCGGCATGGTCCCTTCGCCCCGTTTACGGGGAGAAGGTGGCGGCAGCCGGATGAGGGGCGGCCATTAGAACCAGGCGGCAAGCGGGCCGACTTTCTCACCAGTCTGAAGCGCGTCGCGTGGCGATGCGCTTAAGCGCGGTCGCCGATCAGCGAAATAAGCTGGGTCTTGGGTGCGGCGGTCGAAGCCTCCGCGCCGACGGCCCTGCCGGCTTCCATCGTCACCCGGCCTTCGGCAAAGAGCCGCAAGGCTTGCGGATAGATCTGGTGTTCGATGGTGAGCACACGCGCGGCAAGGCTTTCGGCCGTGTCACCGGAAAGAACCGGCACGGCCGCCTGGCCGATCACCGGCCCCTCATCCATGCCTTCGGTGACGAAATGCACGGTGCAGCCGGCGATCCGCATGCCGGCGTCGATTGCCCGCTGATGCGTATGCAGGCCGGGAAATAGCGGCAGCAGGGAAGGGTGGATGTTGAGCATCCGGCCTTCGTAGCGCTGGATGAAGGTCGCCGTCAGCAGCCGCATATAGCCTGCCAGGCAGAGAATGTCGGGTGAAAGCTCATCGAGCGCCGAAAAGATCGCCGCTTCATGCGCGCCCTTGCTGGCATAGTCCTTACGGGGAAAGGCGAAGGTGGCGATACCTTCGGCGGCGGCCTTGGCAAGCCCGCCGGCATCCGCCTTGTCGGAGATGACGCCGACAATCTCGGCCGGATAGTCGGCCGCCTTCGCCGCCGCAACCAGCGCCATCATGTTGGAGCCGCTGCCTGATATGAAGACGACGGCGCGTTTGCGCGGCGAGCTCATATGGCAAGCGTACCCTTGTAGACCGTGCCGGCAGCGCCTTCGTCGCGGGCGATCATGCGGCCGAGCGTGACAACGGTCTCGCCCTCGGCTTCGAGAGCCGCTGAAACCGTCGCGACATTCTCGCTGGCGACCACGGCGATCATGCCGACGCCGCAGTTGAAGGTGCGCAGCATTTCCTTGGATTCGACGCCGCCCGTCTTGGCGAGCCATGAAAACACCGGCGGCACCTTGACGGCGGCAAGATCGATCTCGGCCGCCAGATGCTTCGGCAGGACGCGCGGAATATTTTCCGGGAAGCCGCCGCCGGTGATGTGCGCCAGCGCCTTGATGGCACCGGTCTCGCGGATCGCCTTCAAAAGCGGCTTCACATAGATGCGCGTCGGCTCGAGCAGGGCTTCGCCAAGCTTCTTGTCTTCGGCAAACGGCGCCGGTGCATCCCAGTCGAGGCCGGACAATTCGACGATCTTGCGCACCAGCGAGAAGCCGTTGGAATGAACGCCGGAGGAGGCAAGGCCGAGGATTACGTCACCCTCGGCAATATCGCCTGATGGCAGGAGCTTGCCGCGTTCGGCAGCACCGACGGCAAAGCCCGCGAGGTCGTAGTCGCCGGAGGAATACATGCCGGGCATCTCGGCCGTCTCGCCGCCGATCAGCGCGCAGCCGGCCTCGCGGCAGCCGGCGGCAATGCCCCCGACGATGGTCGCGCCTTGGTCTGGGTCGAGCTTGCCGGTCGCGAAATAATCGAGGAAGAACAGCGGCTCGGCGCCCTGTACCACGAGATCGTTGACGCACATGGCGACGAGGTCGATGCCGACGGTGTCGTGATAATCGGCATCGATCGCGATCTTCAGCTTGGTGCCGACGCCGTCATTGGCAGCGACGAGAACCGGATCGGTAAAGCCTGCCGCCTTGAGGTCGAAAAGCCCGCCGAAGCCGCCGATCTCGCCGTCGGCGCCGGGACGGCGGGTCGAGCGCACCGCCGGCTTGATCTTCTCGACGAGGAGGTTGCCGGCATCGATGTCGACGCCCGCGTCGCTATATGTCAGGCCGTTTTTCCCAGACTGGCTCATGCTGGTCTCCGATGGCTATTTCAGGCGGCAAACGTGCCGCGTCATCTGCCGGTCGCAATTGCATGACAGGGGCTTTTATGCAAGCGCTGCATGGCAAAAGCCCCCAATTTCCCGCGTCTTCTCCGGCCTTTCCGGGATTTGGCGCGACAGGGTTGACCATCTTTGCGCCTGCATCCTATGTGCTGAATGGCCGCTTCGGATCGCATGCGGCGTTCGGCGGCGGCGAGCGATCAGCGGGGAAGGCAATGCCACAGCAAGTCAGTGGGAACATTCTCAAGCGTCAGATCTTCTTCTGGCTGGCGGCGCTCGTCTTCTTCATCGCCTTTCTCTATGTCTTCAGCTCGATCCTGCTGCCCTTCATCGCCGGCATGGCGATTGCCTATTTCCTCGATCCGGTGGCTGACCGGCTGGAACGCCTGGGTCTGAGCCGCATGATGGCGACCATCGGTATTCTCGTCGCCTTCGTCATCGTCTTCACGCTGGCGCTGATGATCCTCATTCCGGTGCTCATCAGCCAGTTCAACGATTTCGCTCAGCGTCTGCCGGGTTATATCAGCCAATTACAGCAGTTCATCACGCAGGCGCAGAATTCGCTGCTGCCGGACTGGGTCGAGAACCAGATGGGCACGATCAAGGACAATCTCTCTGGCATCCTGTCGGAGGGCATGGGCTTCCTCACTGGGCTCTTTGCGCAGATCTGGAATTCCGGAAAGGCGATCGTCGACGTCATATCGCTGCTCGTGGTCACCCCCGTCGTCGCCTTCTACATCCTGCTCGATTGGGACCGTATGATTGCCAAGGTCGACCAATGGATCCCGCGCGATTATGTCAGCGATGTTCGCCAGATCGCCAAAGAGATCGACCAGGCGATTGCCGGCTTCATCCGCGGCCAGGGCTCGCTCTGCCTCATCCTCGGCATCTATTACGCCGCCGGCCTCTCTCTCGTCGGGCTGAATTTCGGCCTGCTGATCGGCCTCTTCGCCGGCATGATCAGCTTCATTCCCTATGTCGGCTCGATGGTTGGCCTCGTGCTGGCGGTCGGCGTGGCGCTTGTGCAGTTCTGGCCCGATTATCCGTGGATCGGCCTGGTGCTCGTCGTCTTCTTCAGCGGTCAGTTCCTGGAAGGCAACATTCTGCAGCCGAAGCTCGTCGGCTCCAGCGTCGGCCTGCATCCGGTCTGGCTGATGTTTGCGCTCTTTGCCTTCGGCGCGCTCTTCGGTTTCGTCGGGCTTCTGGTTGCCGTGCCGGCGGCGGCGGCCGTCGGCGTCCTTGTCCGTTTCGCCCTTTCACGCTACCTTCAGAGCGATCTTTATTTTGGCGGGTCGCCCAGTGGCCACGCCCGGAAGACGAAATCAGTTCCCAATGAATGACGTGAAAAACGCTGATCCGAAGCGCAAGACCGGAGAGCAGCTGCCGCTGGTCTTTTCGCACGATGCCGCAAGCGGGCGCGACGACCTCCTGATCTCGGAGCGTCTTGCCGCCGCCGTTTCGATCGTCGATGCCTGGCCGGCATGGCCATCGCCGGTCGTCGTGCTCGCCGGCCCCGTCGGCTCGGGAAAATCGCATCTCGCCCGCATCTGGCGGGAATTGAGCGGCGCCGTCGACATCCACCCCGAGCTTGGCTCGGACGCCGCGGTTGCCGCCGCTGCCGGCCCGGTGCTGTTCGAGGACGCCGACCGCCTCGGATTCGACGACAATGCGCTCTTCCACGTCATCAACAGCGTCCGCGAAAACGGCACCAGCCTGTTGATCACCAGCCGTCTCTGGCCGATGTCGTGGCCGGTTTCGCTGCCCGATCTGCGCTCGCGCCTGAAAGCGGCGACCGTCGTCGAGATCGGCGAACCCGATGAGGCGCTGTTGTCGCAGGTGATCGTCAAGCTCTTCGCCGACCGGCAGCTTTATATAGATGACAAACTCGTGCTTTATATCGTGAACCGGATGGAGCGGTCGCTGAACGCGGCCCAGACAATCGTCGAAAGGCTTGACCGGCTGGCGCTGTCGCGGGGCACGAAAATCACCCGGTCTCTTGCTGCCGAAGTATTGAATGAATTGGGAAATTCGGAACCGGCCGATTGACTGTCACAGTTCCGTCGTCAAACTGATATAATTGCCTTTGGCGATTGAAAACGGGGTAAGCGGACCATGGATAGCGCAGTCGCAGAACATCAGGAACTCACTCCGGAAATCAACGACAACACTCCCCCGCTGGAAGAGCTGCTCAAGAGCCCCGAGCGCTTCATCAATAGAGAATTCTCCTGGCTGCAGTTCAACCGCCGTGTCCTGGAAGAAACTCTGAATACCGAGCATCCGCTGCTCGAGCGTGTCCGCTTCCTGTCGATCTCGGCCGCCAACCTCGATGAATTCTTCATGGTGCGTGTCGCCGGCCTCGAGGGCCAGGTACGCCAGAACATCGCCATCCGCAGCCCAGACGGCAAGACGCCGGCCGAGCAGCTCGACTCGATCCTGCAGGAGATCGACCATCTGCAGATGGAGCAGCAGGCGTCGCTCGCGGTGCTGCAACAATATCTCGCCAAGGAAGACATCCTGATCGTGCGCCCCGGCGCCCTGAGCGATGGCGACCGCCAGTGGCTGGCCGCCGAATTCGAGCAGGCGATCTTCCCGGTGCTGACGCCGCTGTCGATCGATCCCGCCCATCCGTTCCCCTTCATTCCGAATCTCGGCTTCTCCATCGGTCTGCAGCTCGTCAGCAAGAACGGCCGCGAGCCGATGACGGCGCTGCTGCGCCTGCCGGTGGCGCTCGACCGCTTCGTCCGCCTGCCGGATGAGGGAAACACAATCCGCTACATCACGCTGGAAGATGTCGCCAACATCTTCATCCATCGGCTCTACCCGGGTTACGAGGTGCAGGGTTCCGGTACGTTCCGCGTCATCCGCGACAGCGATATCGAAGTCGAGGAAGAGGCCGAGGATCTCGTCCGCTTCTTCGAAACGGCGCTGAAACGCCGCCGCCGCGGCAAGGTCATCCGCATCGAGACCGATTCGGAAATGCCGGCGTCGCTGCGCCAGTTCGTCGTCCAGGCGCTGAGCATCCCCGACAATCGCGTCGCGGTTCTGCCGGGTCTTCTGGCACTGAACACGCTGTCGGAGATCACCAAGGCGCCGCGCGACGATCTGCGCTTTGCCCCCTACAATGCGCGATTTCCCGAGCGCGTCCGCGAGCACGCCGGCGACTGCTTCGCCGCCATCCGCGAAAAGGACATGGTCGTCCATCACCCCTACGAATCCTTCGACGTGGTGGTCCAGTTTCTTCTCCAGGCTGCGCGCGATCCTGACGTCCTGGCGATAAAGCAGACGCTTTACCGCACCTCCAACGACAGTCCGATCGTTCGCGCGCTGATCGATGCCGCCGAAGCCGGCAAGTCGGTGACGGCGCTGGTCGAACTCAAGGCCCGCTTCGACGAAGAGGCGAACATCCGCTGGGCGCGCGACCTCGAACGTGCGGGCGTCCAGGTCGTCTTCGGCTTCATCGAGCTCAAGACCCACGCTAAGATGTCGCTGGTCGTCCGTCGTGAGGATGGCAAACTGCGCACCTATTGCCATCTCGGCACCGGCAACTATCACCCGATCACAGCGAAGATCTATACCGATCTTTCTTACTTCACCTGCAATCCCGTCATCGCCCATGACATGGCGAACATCTTCAACTTCATCACCGGCTACGGCGAGCCGGAACAGGGCATGCAGCTCGCCATCTCGCCCTATACGATGCGCTCGCGCATCCTGCGTCACATCGAGGAAGAGGTCCAGCATGCCAGAAACGGCGCGCCGGCGGCGATCTGGATGAAGATGAATTCGCTTGTCGATCCCGACATCATCGACGCGCTCTATCGCGCCAGCCATGCCGGCGTCGAGATTGATCTCGTCGTGCGTGGCATCTGCTGCCTGCGCCCGCAGGTGCCCGGCCTCTCGGAAAGGATCCGCGTCAAGTCGATCGTCGGCCGCTTCCTCGAACACAGCCGCATCTTCTGCTTCGGCAACGGCCACGGCCTGCCGTCCGACAAGGCGCTGGTTTACATCGGCTCGGCCGACATGATGCCGAGAAACCTCGATCGCCGTGTCGAAACCATGGTTCCGCTGACGAATCCGACCGTTCACGAGCAGGTCTTGTCACAGATTATGCTCGGCAACGTGATTGACAATCAACAAAGCTACGAGATATTGCCCGACGGTACGTCGCGACGCATGGAAGTGCGCAGGGGCGAAGAACCGTTCAATGCGCAGCAGTATTTCATGACCAATCCGAGCCTATCGGGCCGTGGTGAAGCTCTGAAGTCCAGTGCGCCGAAGCTGATCGCCGGCCTGCTCGAAGGCCGCAACAACAAGTAAAACTGGACCTAAATGGTTGAATCTGAAGCCCAGGGGCGCCTTCCGGGGATCGCCCCGGTCTCCGTCGTCGATATTGGATCGAATTCGATTCGTCTTGTCGTCTACGAAGGCATGTCCCGTTCGCCGACCGTCCTCTTCAACGAAAAGGTCCTCTGCGGCCTCGGCAAGGGCGTCGCCCTTACCGGCAAGATGGATGAAGACAGCGTGGCGCGGGCTTTGGCGGCGCTGCACCGTTTCAAGGCTCTGTCAGACCAGGCGCGCGCTGCCACCATGTATGTGCTGGCGACGGCAGCCGCGCGCGAGGCGAGCAACGGTCCTGATTTCATCCATCAGGCCGAAACCATCCTTAACCGCAAGGTCCGCGTGCTCTCCGGTGAGGAGGAGGCGAAATTCGCCTCGCTCGGCATCATCAGCGGTTTCTACAATCCTGACGGCATTGCCGGCGATCTCGGCGGCGGCTCGCTAGAGCTGATCGATATCAAAGGCAAGGAAGTCGGCAAGGGCATCACGCTGCCGCTCGGCGGCCTGCGCCTGTCGGAATATGCCGGCGGCTCGCTTTCCAAGGCCCAGACCTTTGCCCGCAAGCAGTTGAAGACGGCAAAGCTGCTTTCGAAAGGCGAGGGGCGCACCTTCTACGCCGTCGGCGGCACCTGGCGAAACATTGCCAAGCTGCACATGGAAATCACCCATTATCCGCTGCATATGATGCAGGGCTATGAGGTGTCGCTCGAAGCGATGATGCTGTTCCTTGAACAGTTGGTGACCGCGCGCGATTCCAGGGAGCCGGCGCTGCAGGCCGTTTCCAAGCACCGCCGTTCGCTGCTGCCCTTCGGCGCTATCGCCATGAAGGAAGTGCTGAGCGCGATGAAGCCGTCGGTGATTTCCTTCTCGGCGCAGGGTGTGCGCGAGGGATATCTTTATTCGCTGCTGTCGGAGCCAGAGCGTCGCCTGGATCCGCTGCTTGCAGCCGCCGGCGAACTGGCAATCCTGCGTGCCCGTTCGCCGGAGCATGCCCGCGAGCTGGCGGAATGGACCGGCCGCATGATGCCCCTCTTCGGCATCCAGGAAACCCAAGAGGAAAGCCGCTACCGTCAGGCCGCCTGCCTGCTGGCCGATATCAGCTGGCGTGCCCATCCTGACTATCGCGGCCTGCAGGCGCTGAACGTCATCGCCCACTCTTCCTTCGTCGGCATCAGTCATCCCGGCCGCGCCTTCATCGCGCTTTCCAACTATTACCGTTTCGAAGGCCTGCATGACGACGGCGCCACCGGCCCGCTGGCGCAGATCGCCACGCCGCAGCTCATCGAGCGCGCCAAGCTGCTCGGCGGCATGCTGCGCGTCGTCTACCTCTTCTCGGCCTCGATGCCCGGCATCGTCAAGAACCTGACCTTCCGCAAATCCTCGAGCCCGGACCTAGACCTCGAATTCGTCGTGCCTCCGGAGTATCGCGACTTCGCCGGCGAACGCCTGGACGGCCGCCTGCAGCAGTTGTCGAAGCTGACGAACAAGCGGTTGGCGTTTCGGTTCGAATAGGTCTGATTTGCGGCCGTTTTGCCGTAGCCGCCAAAAACAAAAAAGGGCGCCGCCTTCGCGCCGCCCTCTGCATTTCAACACGAGAATTCCGAATTACTTCGCGTTCAGGAACTCGCCGACTTCAAGCAGACTGAACTCGTTATTGTCGGCCTTGTCGACGGCGCGGCCGGCCGAGAAGGGCAGGTTGTTGTCGTTGCCGATGATGATGTGCGTGGCGTCGACGCGGTCGACGTTTTCGATCGTCACGAATGGCATGTCGTAGACGCCGTCCTTGCTGCCGGCCTTCTTCTTGTTGTCGGGGTCCTGGATGTTCAGGAGATCGATATAACCGATCTTGCGGACGGCCTTGCCGACATTGGCGTCGTTGAACTCGATCTTGTAGACGCGCTTCAGCACGGCCGGAGCTTCGAAGCAATCCGGCTTCGGCTGCTTCGGATCGGCGCAGGCCTTGTCCGCCGTGCCGGCGCCGTTATCACGCTCGATGACGAGAGCGGTCGTGTCGTCGAGCATGTTGAAGTCGCCGATCGACACACCCTTGTCTTCGAACGGATAGAGCCAGCTGCGGCCGGTCCACTTCTTCGAAGCGACATCGAATTCGATAACGCGGATGGCGGTGTGGCCGTCGATGGTTTCCACCGTGCCGTCATCCTTGTAGATGGCGCCTTCGAGCAGGCCGTAGAGCTTGGCACCGTCCTTCGACATGGCGAGGCCTTCGAAGCCGCCGGAGCGCTTCAGATTGAAGACCGGCATCTTCGCAGCCGGGTTGGCCGGAACCGAGAGAAGCGGATTGTCGGGCGAAAGCACCGGCTTGCCGTCGAGCGTCGTCGCAATGACGTCGGTGAGGCGGCCTGATGTGTCGAACTTCAGGATGTAGGGACCGAATTCGTCGCCGAGCCAGAAGCCGTCGGCAACCGGCTGGATCGATTCGATGTCGAAGTCGGCGCCGGTGAGATAACGCGTGTCGCTGCCTTCGAGAACGATCGGGAACGGAGCGATCTTGTTCGGATCTGAAAGGAAGAGGTTCTTGACGACTTCGGCCTTGTTGCCGGCCCAGTCGAACTTCATCTGGTGCAGGAAGAGCATGGAGTCCGACGAGTTGGACTTCGAGCCGAAGCCGTTGTCGGAGAGCGTCCAGAAGGTGCCGTCGGCCATCGCCTTGACCCCCGAGAAACCCTGGATCGGCTGGCCGTCGAAGGGAAGCTTCAGATCGGTGACGCGGGCGCCGTCCTTGCCGGGAACAGTGCCGAGCGCTTCGGTGCGCTTGCGGTCCGGTGTCGTAAACTTGCCGGAATGCTTGAGGAATTCGGGGGCATCGGCCGGTGCCGGAACCATGGTGTTGGCAGGCAGGATCGCCTGGCCGGCAAGCTTGGCCGGGAACTGCTGCTGGTCGGCCGAAGCGGAGCCCGCGACCAGGATGAAAAGCGATACGGAAGCAAAAAGGACGTTCTTCATAATATCCCCGTGGAACGGATTGCAAAGGCCTTCCGCTTAGCAGGGCTTCCGTGTCAGCGAATTGACGGTTGGGTGAAGCTTTGGTGACGTGAGGTCAGACCTTTGCTCAGCCGTGCAGAATGACCGCCGGCGTGTTCAGCACGGTGACCGCGCGCGAGGAAAGCGCCATGACGCCGAGCGCCTGGCCGCGTCCCTTCACGGCATGGGTGCCGAGATCCTCGCAGGATATGTCGTCGGGAAATTTCATGCGCCGGGCAAGCTCGCTGGAGATCAGAATCGATCGGTTCAGACTGCGGCAGAGCGTCTCCAGCCGGGCGGTGGTGTTCACCGTATCGCCGAAATAGCTGATCTTATGATGATCGACACCGATTTCGGCGGTGATGATCTCGCCGCCGTGAAGGGCGACACGGAGCTTCGGCACCTGCCCGTAATTTTTCCGCCAGCCGGCGGCATTGGCTTCGATATCGGCAAGGATATCGAAGATGCAGCGCACGCACCGCGCGTTCTTGACGCCGCGGGCAAGCGGCCAGGTGATGATCGCCGCGTCGCCGACATAGTCGTTGATCATGCCCTTGTGGCGCCTGACCGGCTCGGCAAAGGTCGCAAACAGCGAGCTCAGCAGCTGTTGCGCCCTGAGGTCGCCGTGCTTTTCGGCAAAAGCCGTCGAATCGACGAGGTCGATGAACAGGAAAACGCGCTCTTCCTTGACCGGATTGCGGTAGCGGCTGATGAGCATGCTGAGGAAAACTTCACGACCAAGCAGTTCTCGCACACGCAAGACGAAGATCAGCATCGTGCAGACCGCCAGCGCATAGACGAAGACTTCGAACGGCATGATGACGAGGTCGAGGAGCGACACCGGCTTCACCATGCCCAGCGACCAGAGCAGCAGGCCGGCGCAGGCAAAGCCGATGCTCATCAGGATTTCGTAGATCAGCAGCTCGGTGAGGATGAAGGCGAAGGTCGGCAGCTTCTGGATGCGCCTGTAAAGTGCTCGAAACAGCACCTTGCGCTCGAAGGCGAGGATCGGCATGCCGATGAAGAGCGCGAAGATCGCCCCGATGATCGGCGTCTGATTGGAGTAGAACATCAGATCATAGACGACGCCGCTGGCCGCAAGGACGATCGTGATCAGGATCCAATTCTGTGTCGGAGATATTTCCCGCATGCCGCCTCTGCGCCGTGATGTTTCTTCTGCCATTGTTTCAGGCGGGAAAAAACCGTCAAGCGAATTCGAATCTACAGCGCCGCGCGTCTT